>DAOVUO010000183.1 GCA_030632545.1 Bacteroidales bacterium | reverse complement strand
GCCCATACTCTTTTTTCCATAAAAATAAACAGTAAAAAATTTCGCAAGTATTTAAACATAGCACTTTTCTTTGGAGGAGTAGCACTTTTTATTTTTGGTAATATCTTTTTAGGGCTAGGTATTATTGCCTTTTCAATCAATAATTTTTTTGCTGATAAATGGAAAGCCAATAAAACTGAATACGTGAATTACATCAATATTGTTATAACTTTACTGATAGCCACAAAATTTCTTGCTCAGGCATGGATGCCAATTGGAGCACAATACAATCTTTTTAGCAATTTTATATTCGTAAGTTTTATAATTGCAATTGTTTTAGCTGTTTTAATATCTATTATCCATTTCTATTCTAAGATTCTATCATGGGCTCTCGAAAATAAATGGAAATTCTTAGGCTTACCAATTTTTGTTGTTTTATTTGGACTAACAACTTGGTTAGGATTTGACAAAATCTTTGGATTTTTGCCAAAAATTTTAAAACAAACCGAGTTTTGGCAATCTGCAAACGAAAATTTCCCTGGAATTGGCAAAGAATTTATGCCCTCTCTCGATGAAGGTTCATTTTTATTTATGCCCACAACTATGCCGCATTCAGGCATTGAAGAAAATTTAGAAGTAATTGCATTGCTAGATAAAAAAGTCAACTCAATTCCTGAAGTAGAAAATGTGGTAGGCAAATGGGGACGTGTAAATTCAGCACTTGACCCTGCACCCATTTCAATGTTTGAAAACGTAATTAACTACAAATCAGAGTATATTCTTGATGAAAAAGGACATCGAATCCGATTTAAAGTTAATAGCAAGGATGAATTTATATTAAAAGATAAAACAAGCTATCATCCTGATAAAAACAATTTTAAACAAATTAGCAAAGAGCAGTTAATTGAAGATTCTAAAGGGAAATATTTTCGTCAATGGCGAAAAAACATTCATTCGCCTGATGATATTTGGAATGAAATAATCAATAACTCAAGTATTCCCGGACTAAGTTCTGCACCAAAACTACAACCCATTCAAACACGTTTGGTTATGTTACAAACTGGAATGCGTGCTCCAATGGGAATAAAAATTTTTGGTCCCGATTTAGAATCCATTGAAAAAACGGGTGTTGCATTAGAAACTCACTTAAAAAATGTGGAAGGAGTTTCACCAGAATCGGTATTTTCCGATAAAGTTGTTGGAAAACCATATCTTGAAATCAATATTAACAGAGATGCTCTAGCTCGCTACGGTATTAGTATTCAAGACTTTCAGAATGTGATAAGCTCAGCAATTGGTGGAATGCCAATTGCATCAACAATTGAGGGACGAGAACGATATCCAATAAGAGTAAGATATGCTAGAGAATACAGAGATAATCCAGAGGATTTAAAAAACATCCTTATTCCAAGCCCAATGGGTGCACAAATTCCATTAGGAGAATTAGCAAGTATTGAATATACAAGAGGCCCACAACTCATAAAAAGTGAAAATACATTTTTAGTGAGTTACGTGATTTTTGATAAAAAAGAAAATTATGCAGAAATTGATGTTGTTGAAAATGCTCAAAAATATTTAGATGAAAAAGTAAAAGATGGAAGTCTAAACATTCCTGCTGGTGTAAATTTTAAATTCACAGGCAATTACGAAAATCAAATAAGAGCTTCAAAACGACTACTTTTAGTGATACCAATTGCATTACTAATTATTTTTCTAATTCTATATTTTCAGTTTAAGTCGGTAATTGGAGCTAGTTTGATATTCTCAGGAATTTTAGTGGCATTTTCAGGAGGATTCATAATGCTCTGGCTATATGGTCAATCTTGGTTTATGAATTTCTCTATCGGGAATTTAAATATTCAAAATTTATTTCAGATTGATAACATAAATCTAAGTGTTGCTGTTTGGGTTGGTTTTATAGCTTTATTTGGCATTGCCACCGACGACGGAGTTCTAATCAGCAGCTATTTAAAACAAATTTTTGACGAAAAAAATCCTGAGAGCATTAAAGAAGTTCGTGAAAAAGTGCTCAAAGCTGGTGAGAAACGTGTTCGACCAGCAATTATGACAACGGCAACCACGCTTATAGCACTTCTGCCAATTTTAAGTTCAACAGGAAAGGGTTCGGATATAATGATACCAATGGCTGTTCCAATTTTTGGCGGAATGCTAATCGCCGTCCTTACAATATTTGTAGTTCCAGTGCTTTTCAGTGCATGGAAAGAACAAGAGCTCAAGCATTTTTTAACCCAAAAAAGTGAGGTGAATTATGAAAACTAAAATCCGTCTAATAGCAATATTGCTCTTTATTAGCCAACTAGTAATTGCACAAGAGTCATTAAATCAATACCTAGAAACGGCTGCTAATAATAATACAGCTTTAAAATCAGTATTTAATGAATATATGGCAGCTTTAGAAAAAGTAGCTCAAGTAGGTGTTTTACAAAATCCTCAGCTAGTTTTTGGATATTTCATTCTGCCAGTAGAAACAAAAAACGGTCCTCAACAGGCAAAAATATCAGCGAGTCAACTATTTCCTTGGATTGGAACTCTAAAAAGCAAAGAAGATATTTTTACACACTCTGCCAAAGCAAAATATTCAGCTTTTGAAGAAGCTAAATCGAAGCTATTTTTTGATGTAAAATCAAGCTATTTTAATCTATTTTATATTCAGAAAAGCATTGATATAGCACTTGAAAATATCCGTATTCTGAAATCAATAAAAAACATTGCTTTAATAAAAATTTCAGCAGGAAAAGCTTCTGCGGCAGATGAAATTAAAACAGAAATAGAATTGGCAAATCTAGAAAATTCTATTGCCTTATTGAAAGACAATTTTTCAGTTAAATCAATATCATTCAACAATTTATTAAATATAGATAAAAATTCAACAATTCTAATTCCAGATAGCCTATGGATAAACAATTTAAGCTTATCAAAACAAGCTATTTTAGATAGTATGCAATTAAATAACTATCAATTACAAAGTTTTGACCATAATTTAGAAAAATTCCTAAGTCAGGAAAAATTTTCAAAAAAAGAGGGCAAACCAACTATCTTACTTGGTATTGATTATACGAGTATTGGCGATAACGGACTTTCGGAACAAAGTGGAAAAGATGCACTTTTAATTAAAATTGGAATAAGTGTACCACTTTACCGAAAAAAATATTCTGCCTTGCAAAATGAAGCAGTATTGTATCAACAAATTACACTCAATAAAAAAGAAAACAAAACTAATATGCTCGAAACTTTGATTGAGCAAACTTTAAGTGAGTATAAGGATGCAAACAGACGAATAAAATTATTTCAAAAGCAAAGCCAATTAGCAAAAAAAGCTCTAAAAATACTAGAGGCTGAATATTCATCAAACGGTAAAAACTTTGAAGAGCTTTTAAAAATAAATAAAAGTTTGCTACAATATTCACTCGAATTACAAAAAGCTAAGGCAGATAAACTAACAGCGATTGCATTTATTGAATATTTAATGGGGAAATAAATAAAATAATTAATTACTAAATAATTACAAAATGAAAAATATACTAAATAAAATCAAACAAAACTACAAACTAATCATCGCATTATTATTAGTAGGTAGCACAATTGGATTCGCCATTGGAAAATCGAATTCAAACACATCGGAAATAGCTAAAATTCAAATTGAGGAACATGAGCATGACCTTGAATTAAAAAATGGAACTTGGACTTGCTCTATGCACCCACAGATTAAGCAAAAAAAGTCTGGCGATTGTCCTATTTGTGGTATGGATTTAATTCCAATGAAAACTATTGAATCTACGGACTTAACAAACCCAAACGAAATCCAATTAACGGAATCAGCCATAAAACTAGCACAAGTTCAAACCGTAATAGTAAAACGTGGTGTGCCTAAAAAGGAAATTCATCTGCAAGGAAAAGTAAAAGCAGATGAACGAAATATTGCGCAATTAACCGCTCGTTTTGGTGGAAGAATTGAAAAACTAACAATTAATTACACAGGACAAAAAGTAAAAAAAGGGCAAATTTTAGCAACAATATACTCGCCCGATTTAATTACAGCACAAACAGAGCTCCTTGAGGCAGTTAATTACAAAGAAAGTAATCCTTCTATATACAAGGCAAGCAGAACAAAATTAAAACTATGGAATTTAAATGATGAGCAGATTGATGCTATTGAAAATGAAGGAAAAGCGAAACTATATTTTGATATTTTCTCACCAATTTCTGGAACTGTAAGTAAAAGAAAAGTTTCAGTAGGTAATTATATAAAAGAAGGGGCAATTCTATTTGAAATAATTGATTTAAGTAATGTTTGGTTAATATTTGATGCTTACGAAACAGATTTGCCATGGGTGAAAATTGGCGATAAAATAAATTTTACACTTCAGGCGATACCAGGAAAAAAATTCTCTGCAAAAATTACTTTTATAAATCCATTTATTGATGCAACAACCAGAGTTTCAACGCTAAGAGCAGAAATTAGAAATTCAAATTTTATATTCAAACCAGAGATGTTTATCAATGGTATTTTACAGTCAGAAATTGCTAAAAATACAAATAAACTACTAGTCCCAAAATCGGCTATACTCTGGACAGGCAAACGTGCCATAGTTTATATTAAAGTTCCTAACAGAAAAATACCGACATTTATTTTCCGTGAAATTACTCTGGGAGCAGAGGCAGGCAATTTTTATGTAGTTAGCAAAGGATTAAAAGAAGGTGATGAAATTGTTGCAAATGGCGTATTCAAAATTGATGCATCGGCACAATTAGCAGGAAAAAAAAGCATGATGAATCCAAATGGTGAAAAAATATCAACTGGACATAATCACGGAGAACAAGAAGTACAAGGCAAAAATGAAGAACACAAGAACACGAAAAAAAGTGAAAATATAATAACTAAGTTAGAAAATAAGCAAACAAAAAATTCCACACAAGAAACACCTGATGCATTTAAAAAACAAATAGGCGAGCTAATCAATGCCTACTTAAAATTAAAAGACGCATTAGTGGCAACAAACGAAAAACTAGCTGAAACAGAAGCAACAAAAGTATTACTTGCTCTTAATAATGTGGACATGAATCTTTTAAAGGGTGACGCTCATAAAGAATGGATGATGCTATTTAAAACCATCAAAAATAATCTAAATGGTATTATCAGCATGGAAGGTATGGAGATGAAACGAAGCCATTTCAGTATAGTTTCAAACAAACTTACAGAAACTATTGAAATGTATGGGATTAGCTCAGAAAATACTATATATCTGGAATTTTGCTCTATGGCTTTTGATTTTAAAGGCGCATATTGGATAAGTGAAAACAAAGAAATAAGAAATCCATATTTTGGTGATAAAATGCTGAAATGTGGCGAAGTAAAAAAAGAATTTAATAATCAATAAATAGATATAATTATGAATAAAGTAACAATTAAAGTTGAAAATCTAAAATGTGGTGGGTGCGCATCTAGTGTCAAAAAAAGCCTACATAAAATTAATGAAGTAAAAAATGTAGAGGTAAATGTTGAAACATCCGAAGTTGAAATTTCCTTTGATAGTGAATATGACCAAATTGAAGTGTATAAAGCTAAATTAAAAAAATTAGGTTATCCAGAATTTGGAAATAACAGCACAGCATCTATCACAAAATCGTATGTAAGTTGTGCTATTGGAAAAATGCAACAATAATCTGAAAATCAGATGTAAAAGTTGAAAAATAAAAAAAAACAGCGATATTTTATAATCTCGCTGTTTTTTTGCCTAACTTTAAGCTAGATTATCACCTACAAAAACATTGATAAATATAAGTAAAATACTTTCTAAACTTCAAAAATTGCTGTCAAGCAATAACAGAGGATTATTGATACTTGTTTTCAGCATTTTAATTGGTACTTTAGCGGGAATTGCAGCACATGTACTACGTTCTTCTGTATTTTATGTCCGAAATTTGCTCTTTTCAGATTTCGAATTTCACTACAAAAATTATCTATTAATAATACTACCAATAATAGGAATTGC
>DAOVUO010000550.1 GCA_030632545.1 Bacteroidales bacterium | reverse complement strand
GTATTCCGAAACTAAGGTGAATAAGGTGTAGGCAGTAGTTTAAAGCTATAAATACTTTGCAAAATATATCATACATTTCTGACATATCAGTAATTTTGATTTTATGATGGAATAATACAGAAGCATTATCATGTAAGCGAAGCAATATTTTCGTAACATGCTAATTGTTAGGCATTGTTTATACCCTAATAAATTGTGCACTCTATTAATGTGTTTAATATATATGATTGCAGTTTTGATAACTTGTATGTCAGAGTTCAGAATAAAAAATTTCTACAATTTTGTATTTTAGTAGTTTTTAATTAGTTTTGAAAAGTAATAAAATTTACGAACTTGGCTGTTTTAAGAAAGGTGTTTATTTAATGTAATATAAAGTATTATTAAGGATATTTACACTCTGAATTAATAGTTTCCCGATGTTCGGGGGCAGACAGTTAAATGTTCGTGTAATTCAAAGCATATTAGTGTTTTAATGTTCAAAGAATATGCTCTTGTAATTGACTGTAATTCAATTTATTCGTACATTTCCCAATAATCGGGACAAGCTATGGCTAAAATGTAGCGAACTATTGGATTCATTACAGTTACTAAAAACGTATTGGTATAAATTGGAATTCAAGTGATAGATGTAGTATATAATTTAAAAAAGTTTAAAAAAAATGTCAGAAGAAAAATCAAGTAGTAGGAAAACAATTCGTAAGGTAGTTATAGCTAGTGTTATAATTCTCGTTCTATTGGGAATATTTAGTCTCATTAGTGGACCTTCGAAAAAGGATTGGTATGATGGTAAGGAAGCTGAAGCTTTAAAAGAAGTAGCTAATTTTACTGGTGATAGGCCAAATGTTATTATAATAATGGCCGACGACCTAGGTGTTGGTGATTTAACTAGCTATGGGGGAACATCTATTAAGACCCCTAATTTGGATTCTTTGTCTGGTGGAGGTATGCGATTTAATGATTTTTACTCATGTAATGCAATTTGTGCCCCATCTCGTTCGGGCTTATTAACAGGAAGATATCCTATACGTACAGGGATTATTAGCAATGTTTTTCCTGAAAACGAAGCTATGTCTCGTTGGCTTCCAAGAAAAATTGGCGATGGAACTTTAAGACCATTAGGAGCACTTGATTTAGCAGATGTAAAAACAGTTTCTGGTTTGGGACAATTTGAGCAAACGCTTGCCGAGGCCTTAAAACTTGTAGGATATAAAACAGGAATGGTTGGTAAATGGCATCTTGGCGATTTTACTCAAAACCCTGAGTTCAATCCTGTTAATAATGGTTTTGATAGATATTATGGTGTTCCGCATAGCAACGACATGATGCCTTGTCAGCTTTATAGCGACTTAGAGGAAATTGAGGAAAATATTGGTTTAGGCGAAAGACAAGAGCAAATTACAGGCGATTATACCAGAGAGGCCTTGAAATTCCTTGAGGAATCGAAAGACGATCCTTTCTTTCTTTATTTTGCACATACTTTTCCTCATCAGCCGCTTCACGCCTCCGATGATTTTAAAAATAAATCTATGGCAGGTAAGTATGGTGATGCTGTTGAAGAAATAGACTGGAGTGTAGGAAAAATTATGCAGTTTTTAAAGGATAACAATCTTGAAGAGAACACTATTGTATTATTTACAAGTGATAATGGACCATGGTTTGAAGGTTCTTCTGGTGGATTACGAGGAAGAAAAGGTCAATCTTACGAAGGTGGATTTAGAATTCCTTTAATTGCAAGCTGGCCTAGGAAAATACCAGCAGGGACGGTTTGTGAACAAACTGCAATGAATATTGATATTTTTCCAACTATTCTTGCACTAGCAGGTGTTGAATTACCAACAGATAGGGTTATTGATGGCAAAGATATGATAGGGCTTTTAACTGGAACGCAAGATAAACCTACACATGAGGCTTTCTATTTTTATCATTACGACAAATTAGAGGGTATACGAATGGGCGACTGGAAATATTTCAGCAAAATAAATCGTTATGTATGGCCTGTACCATTAGATAAT
>DAOVUO010000506.1 GCA_030632545.1 Bacteroidales bacterium | reverse complement strand
GTTGCTCAAGAAAAAGTATATGAGATTATCCAAAATTCCGAAATTACTATCGAAAATATACAAAAGCCAATGCCTGCTAACTGTCAGTTAAATACATATCTTTTAATTGAGGCTTTGGATACTGAATTGCAGTAGAACAGTTGGTTTTTAGGGTAATTTCTCTGTCCCCGAAATTATTATCATATCATTTTACCGACTAAAACCTCTCTTTCACTAACTTTATGCTCTACTAAGTGACAATTAAAACAGCTCAAAATTTATTCCACCAGAAATAAACATTAAATCTTCGCCATAAAAACGTTGATATTTGAATCCAGCAACACCACTAATTTTAAGCACACCTACTTTTAACAACTGTCTTCTAAACAAAACATGTGCATTTATATACGGAATACCTACATCTTCAAGATAATCATCGGATTGTTTGTAATTCAACTCAATTGAGTTTTTGTAATCCCCAAAAAAGGCATTATAACTAAACAAAAATGCGCCAAACGACTCTTTAGAATTTATATCGCTCAAAGCACCGTATCCTGCCATAATTGAATGCCCTTCAAAAAGACCTAAATTAAAAGTAATATAATAATCAGCGGCGGTAAAAACATAATAGGAATCCCCAAATTTTGGTTGAAACATCCTATAATATGAGCCCTGAATGCCAATAATACCAATATTTGCCTGATAATTTGGTGTAATCGCAAAAATATCGTTAGAAGGAAATAGGCTTGCCAATGCATCTGTTTGTATGCCAAATAAATTTGGATATTTATCCTTATTTTCCCACAAATGCCCTTGATGCTGTATTAACATCTGAACAAATATGTCTGTAAAACAACCAAAACAGGCATCAGCACAAGCATTATTTGAACTATTAGAGCTAAATTCATTTCCTTGTTTTCGGGTTTCTTCAGTTTTATTATTTTCCTTATTCTCTTCCGACTTTTTATTAATTTTCTCTATTTGAGCAAATATTGGCGATATGCTAATGACTAAAAAAAAGATAGTTACTACAAAAAATCTCATAATTTACGGTTCTAATTCAATAAAGTCAGTTGTAAATTACAAAAAACAACTTGCTTTTAAACTAATTTGTTAAAACTAATGTCTGTTTTTATAAGCATTATGCAATTGAAGCATTGCTTTTTCTATTATAGCTTTAGGTGCAGCAATATTCATACGTGCAAAACCAGAACCACTTTCTTTTCCAAACCAAATGCCAGGATTCATAGCCAATTTTGCATCATTAATTAAAAAAGCTTGTAATTCGTCATCACTAAAACCTAACTCACTAAAATCTAGCCATAATAAATAAGTCCCCTCTGGCTTAAACAAATTGATTTTAGGCATATTATTAGCTAAATAATCACGTACATACACGTAATTCTGCTCAATATAATCAATTAGTTGAGCAAGCCACTGGTCGCCATGTTGGTAAGCAGCTGTTAATCCGGCTGTTCCAAGCACATTGTCAACAATAAGATGTAAATCGGACATTTTTTGCATAAACTGCTTTTTATACTCCTTGTTTTCAGTAATTACTACAGAACTCAACATTCCTGCAGCATTAAAGGTTTTGGAGGGCGCAATTGTTGTGATTGTATTCTGAGAAATTTCTGGAGACAAAGAAGCTATTGGAATATGCTTATTTCCTTTAAATATTAAATCGGAATGTATCTCGTCTGAGACAATTATAATGTCATTATCAAGACATATTTGTGCCAATTCACGTAATTCATTTTCGCGCCAAACTCTGCCAACTGGATTATGAGGATTACAGAACATCAAAAGCTTAGTGTCTTTATCAATTTTTGATTTTAAATCTTCAAAATCAAAAACATAAGTACCATTTTCCACTTTTAGCGGATTTTCAACTATTTGTCGTCCATTTTGCTCAATAGTCTCAAAAAAAGGAAAATAAACTGGTGGTTGAATAATTATTTTGTCGTTTTCGTTTGTTAATGCAAGCGTAGCAATTGCCAGTGCTGGAACTACACCTGTTGTAGAAATTATAGTTTTTCTTGAAATATTCCAGTTATGCCTTCTTTTTACCCACGAAATAATTGATTCGAAATAATCATCTGGCTTTACAGAATACCCTAAAATTGGATGTTCGAGGCGTTTTTTTATTCCATTTATTATAAAATCTGGCGTTTCAAAATCCATATCTGCCACCCATAATGGAATTAAATCTTTTTTTCTGAATTTTTTCTCAAGCATGTCGTGCTTAACACTATTTGTACCAATCCTATTAATTATTTTATCAAAATTATAAGGCATATTTTATAAATCTAAAATTAAGAAACGTAAAAATTGTAAGGCTGAATTAGCTGCTAATCGCATATTTACTTCACGCTTAATATTTATAGTATAAGTCCGTGAAACTACTTTATCTTTTGATGCAACCGCAAACCAAACTGTTCCAACAGGTTTATCGGGAGTTCCTCCATTTGGCCCCGCCACACCAGAAGTAGCAACGGCATAATCAACATTTAGCTTTTTTAATAC
>DAOVUO010000185.1 GCA_030632545.1 Bacteroidales bacterium | reverse complement strand
GCCAGTTGATGTAATTTCACCAATAATGCGTGTTCCTGCACCGATAATATTTATCGCTTTGTTTTCAATTTCCTGTGTTTTCGACATCTGAGTTTCTTTTTTATTTCCCCAAGCCATTTCTAAATAATTTTATATGACAAAAATAATTGATTTACTGCAAATTGCAAAATATTTTACTTATTTCCCAATTATTGTTTCAATATTTTATATTCCACCGTATAATCCTCGGGTAATTTAGGTACTAAAACCCAATTCATTGATGGAATCAAGTAATTGCAATTACCGCATGAAACAATTTCAATTGAGTAAATATACTTATGCTGAATTTCGTCTTTAACGACCGCTCTATTATATGCTGCATCACAGCCCTTTATTTCGGAAAAAAAAGCGAGCAATGTTTGTGCCTCAAAATTTGGGACAATAAGTTCGGCCGTATCACAACCATTATCGTCAGCCAAAAAAAGACTATCAATTTTATTTTTTAATTGTTTAAATTGAATAATATCATCTATAACGTATGAAGTGTCGTGCATGTACTGAAAACAAATTCCTAAATCATATACAGTATCAATAATTCCTTCGATTGTATCTTGATTCTGACAATCACTTTCCGACTCGCAAGCAGTTTGCATAAAAACAAAAGCAAAAAAAACTAATAGAAAAAAATTGATTTTTATGAAAATTGATATTTTCTTCATTTCATACTACTTTATAATTATTCACTATCAATATTTAATTCAATTTCACCTTTTTTTGTTCTTAAATTATAATATTGCAATCCAGAGACCAAAGGTAAAAAGAATTGCAAAAATCCATGAATAACAGCAACAAAATAACTATAAATAGAATAATAATCGCTTGAAATATCCATAAAATTAGCAGGATAATTTATAATCGTTTCAATAAACGAAACAATAACATAAACTGTAATTAAAATAAAAAATGATTCTACCCAATAACCTCGCATTAAGTTAATACTTCGGTTTACACCATCAAGCAATGCTTCGTTTTCTCTTATTCGAATGAAAATATAAAATTGCATTGGTGCCATAAGCCAAATACCTGGAACTACAAATAAAATTAAACCCGAAAAAAGTATTAATACCATTAATAAATAACTTGAACTGGCCTTAAAAAAATATTGTAGAAAAGCATCCCAAATCAAATTAAGACTCATCTCCTTATCATCCTCTATAAAAATAAGATAAATATAAACAATTAGGCTAATGGTTATACTATTAAGTATAGATAAAAAAAGCAAAATTTTAAAATCACTCAATTTTATTAATTCAGCATATAATCCCATTAACTCACTAGCTTCGAACTCACCTAACAAATTACTATTAATAAAATGAGAAACTTGCACACTATAATAGGCAGTAATTAATATTAAAGGACCAGCAATTATACTGATATAGATTAATAATTCGGTATTCTTTTTTACAAATAAAAAAGCACTATTCAATAAATCAAAAACATTGCGCTCTTTAAAAAGCTCAAAATTACTCGGCATAGCTTATATTACTAAAATTCTGAATTCAAAGATATACAAAAAAGTATATCAGTATAAAAGGATTTATTGCAGTTTTAATAAATCTGGAGGGAAATCCATTTGCAACACTTTATTTTCACTATCTGTATCAATAATCCAGTCTTCCACAAAAGGAATTAACACTTCCACACCATCACAATCCAATGTCAAAACAGGATTATTCTGAATATCCATCCAATCAACTATCTTACCAATAGTTTTGCCCTTTTTATTTTTAAGCACAAAATTTAAGTAAACAAAAGAAGAAATAGAATCGACTTTAATCTGGGAAAATTTATCAGGAATATGAACAGGAGCAAACAAAAGTTCTTGGACTTCTTCAATAGAATTAACTTCCACAAATTTCAAATACGCATATTCGTCAGATTTCCATCGGGAAAAAGAACTATCTAAAAAAAAAGGAACTGGTTTTCCTTCTAAAATAAGAAAAACCAGTTGAAGATTTTGAATATTTTCAATTAAATCTTGTTCTACTTTAATAAGCACTTCACCTTTTACACCATGTGTTTTAAAGATATTCCCCCAGAACACATTATTTTCTAAGACTGATGCTTTCATAGATCAAAATCTATTTGTCGGTCTGAGTCTCGTCGTCAGTACTTTCACCAGCGGCTTCTTTTGCAGCGGCAATAGCTCTTTCTTCAAGTTCTTTTGACAAAGCAGAACGTCTTTTTGCAATTCCTTCTGCACGTGTTTCATTAATTTTACGCTCTTCATCAAGACGCTTATTGTCAGCAATTTCAGAATTTTTGCTAAGTTTTTCCTTTTTCGCTTGAATTTTAGCAAGTTTTTCCTCTTTCCAAACACTAAATTTAGCGTCGGCTTGCTCCTCGTTAAGCGCACCTTTTTTCACACCTTCTAAGAGATGTTTTTTGCACAAGACACCTTCGTAAGACAACATTGCTCTAACCGTATCTGTAGGTTGAGCACCTTTAAGCAACCATGATAACGCCTTTTCAAACTCCAGCTCAATTGTTGCTGGATTAGTGTTGGGATTATAAATACCAACTTTTTCAATGAAACGGCCATCTCGTGGCGCTCTACTATCAGCTGCGACTATGTGATAGAAGGGTTTCTTTTTTCTTCCGTGTCTTGCAAGTCTTAATTTTACTGGCATATCACTATTTGCTTTTATTAATTAAAATTCGTGCAAAATTACACATATTTATTTAATCCCAAAAATTATATTCACCATAATATCCGCAAACTCATTTACAAATATATTATTATCAAGGAAATTGATATTGAAAGTTTCATTAAATTAAGCACACAGAAATTTGCACCAATTGAATAATTTTTAAGCAAAATCTTTTAGCTATTGCAGATTTAATGTATTCATACATAGTCGTCCTAAAAGTTCTAAACAAAAAAGCAACACCTTGAACCGTTCAATTTTCGTATTAGCACTAACAACTAATTTTTTGTTAAATTTTAAAAAAAATTATATTGAAACAATTATGAATTTTATATTACGAATATATTTTCAAGCCAAAAAACCAACAAAAGAAATGTATAATCGTTTAAGGTTTAAAATGCCTATAGCAAAAAAATTAAATTTAGGCCTATGAAACTACCATAATTTAGTGAGGGTAGGCTTTAATTAAGTATATTACGCAAAAGCATGATTAAATAAATAGCAAGAAAAAATTTATTCGTGCATTTCCCGATGTTCGGGACAAGTTGTGACTAAAAATTATAAACAGATGAAAAAAATTGCAATTTTTACTTTTTTAATGGTAATAGGATTAAGTGCATTAAAAGCACAACAGCTACAGTTCAGCCAAGAAAAATTAGGAACATGCGACTCTAGCAAATTGGTTGAAATAACTGCTCGTTTTTTTCCAGACACTATTAAATGGGATAGTTTACAATGGCAAGTAAATGGAATTATAAGTTCAGAAAAAGAACAAATAATCAAATCAAACTTAGGCGATTCATTAATCATAGCAGTTTTTTATGGTAGTCCTGTAAATACAATTATTGATACTTTTGTAGTTTATGCAACAGAAAGTATTTTGTTTGAAACACACCTTATGGCAAGCGATAGATATGCATTAGATACAAGTGCAATTTATCTAGCAGATTCTAGCTTATTTTCGGTTTCAAATTGGACAGTAAATTCTGGTTCTATTATCGCCGCAAATTCTGGTAGCCTAGTAATAACGGCCGAAGGCTCTATCAACATAAGTGCAACTTATAATTCAGGATGCATTATAAATAAAAATATTTATATACCGATGGAGGAAAAGCCAGACTTGAAAATAGCCCAAACGAGACTCGCTGACCCTTTAGGGCAAAATGGAATTATAGCTGGAAGTTTATCGGATGGTAGTATGATTGATTCAGTTAATAGAATTACATTTAATGCCACAGATTTTACATTACAATTACGCGCTGGTTTAAGAACAGTATCAGTATATTCGGGGCGTTTTTCGTGGGTCGAACAAATTGTAATTGAAAGCTTAGCTTTACCTAATTATAAGGTAATTCAAACTAGATTCGCCAGATGGTGTGATTTTGCAGATGCTGAAATTCAGATATCTAGCGATAGAGGAATAATTGATAGTATTGCAAACGCCTCCATGTTCATAATAAATAATGATACGGCCATAATTACTGCTTCTGTTGCAAATCAAGTTTTTACTATCTACAACGGTAATTTAACTACCGAAATTACATACGTAATTGAAAAAGAAGACGATTGGTCAAATGAAGTCTATATAAGCGAGATAAAACCTACAACATGTTCGGAAAGTAGCGATGCATGGGCAATAATTTCATATCCCACAAATATTATTTCTATTTCAGTAGATAATTTATCAGTCATTTTACAAGACAGTCTAAAAAGCTTATCGTCAGGAAATCATCAAATTACATTAACAGACGATAGAGCTTGTGTGCTCAATAAAACCATAACAATTCCAAGAACAACAACAACTTGCATTGGTTTTAATGATGCCTTTTCGCCAAATGGTGATGGTATAAATGATATATGGACACCTTTTGTTCCAGAGGGCACAAATATTTCAATTCAAGTGTACACTTATCGTGATTTGAATATGAATACAGTAGGTGGCAAAATTATTTTTGAAGGAACTAACACATGGGATGGACTTGACCAAGCAACAGGAACAATCGCAGATGCAGGATTTTACCTTATTGTAGGAACAATAGTATATCCAGCATACATGAATATAGAAACATCACAAATTAAAGAAATTATAAAACTAGTAAAATGAAACAGTCCATGGCTGATTTTTTAATAAGACACACTCAATAATACAGTGTTAAGTTTCGAGTGCTAAGTTTTAAGTTAAAATGCTGAATATATAGCAGTTATACTTAATGAATTTATCTTTACAAACAATTAACATTCAATGTCTTACAAATATCAAATATGGACACAAATTATAAACAGATGAAAACAAAATTATTGTTTTTAATTATGCTACTTATATTTGGACAAACAAATATATTTGGACAAAATGAATTGGAAAGAAATTTTCCGTTAACTAGGCTATACAATAATGAAGGGAATATAAGCATTGAACATGTTAACGATGGTGTAGGAAATGGATATGAAAAAACATTCTTACACGTATACGCTCCGTTTTATGCTACACAGCTTCAGACTTTTGCACTACAAAGTGGCTTGCAAAAAAAATCATTAGTAGGCGACCAAATTCTACAAGCAAATTTAGGCTTAGCATGGAAATTTACAATTTTGGAAGATTTGCATTTAATTGCTGGTATTAATGGAACTTTTTCACAATTTACAATCAATAATTCTTCAAATATTGGAAATAACGCTGATGTTTTAACTCAATATCAAGAATTTAGCAGCTCAAGTGTGAGTGCCTCTCTCGGAATTTTACATGACTACTTTTGGACTATTGGTACATATAAACAAGAGTTTAGTTTTGATAATCAATATGTAGGATACGAAGCACAAATATTAGATGCTACTCTTGGATTTAAGTTTATAACCAATGATTGGGAATTTCGTTTACCTATTCAAGCATTTGATTTAATAAACTTTAATGAAAATCTTATTTTTGGTGGACTATTAGTTTCCTACAAAGGTAATTACCTTTACGGTGGAGCAAATTTACTTGGAAATATGTCTTTTGAACTAGGATTAAGACCCTATTCTTGGCTAAGTATAGGACTTATCTATGAACTAAATCATTTAACTACCACTTCAGGATATGGAGTTTTAGGAGCTTACAAGTGGAAATCACAAAAGCTAACCCTATGAAAACACTCATATTATCGTTCATTTTATTTACTTCTTATCTCACACAAGCTCAAAATGCTATAAACCTAGCTAATCTTGCAAATGGCGATACTATGGAAATAAATACTCTTCCGTTTCCTGCTATTTTTCAGAAAGCTACTCTACTTAACGGAAAAGTGGAATG
>DAOVUO010000443.1 GCA_030632545.1 Bacteroidales bacterium | reverse complement strand
GTAGTAGAACCTATATTAGTTCTATTTGAAAAATTATCTACTCGATTTATCTAAGTTTTCGATACGTTTTATGCCATTTTTATTCATAATTATTAGATAATTAGCATATTTTGGTTTTTCGTTCAGCAATCCATATTCCTGTATCATATTTATAAAATAAACTCTATCGCCATAAGATTTCTGAAAATCATTGTTTTTAACCGAAACCAAAACTTTACGAGGCTCAGCCATTTTTAAGGTAAAATCAATCATATTTATTCGAGTAACATCTACCAATCCAGGGGCTAACCTCATGTAATTAAGACGTTTTATTCTTGATGAATTTATTTTCACATACTTTTTATATTCAATTATTTTTTCAAACCTAAGGCTAGTTTCTATGGGTGATTCAACAATTTTGTCCTTTATTTTTTTTACTTTATTTGGCAAATTTTCTCTTTTAATAAATCTAAAACTATCTTTTGTAGTTCCAATTTTGTGATGCTTATTACTGTATATCTTTGTTTTATAATCGTAAAACATTCCTGAAATTTTTTTTGAAAAAACAGCACGCCCCCACTCTTTTATCCTATCTTTAAACATATATCCAATTACGAGAGCTAAAAACACAGGAATTGTAATACTTCCGTAAACTGATTGATAGTAAAAAGCTATTCCTGTTGAAAAAATCATGGCCAATCCTGCCGCAATAGCAAACAAAAATTGTTCGAGCCAAACACCTTCTCGTTTCACACTTTTTTGTAGAAACAACATACTCTCCACATACTTTTTTAAAATATTTCGTCGATAAAGAACTATTTCATTATCAGAATTTTCTTTTACTACACTTTGATATTTTTGCTTCTTTCTGTAATCTTGCTCTTTTGCTATCAACTCCACAAATAAATGCTTAAATTTTGAATTTAACTTTTTTCTATATTTAATAAACTCTGCAAATTTAAATGAATGTCGCTCAATAGTATTGCTTAAAAACTCATCGCCCCAATAAAATTTTTGCTTATCAATTTCACTCAAGTTCGAATCGCTAATAATTTTCCGTAATTCACGATAATTTGCTAAAATTTTTGTAGAAAAATCAATAAATAATTCAATCTTTTTCACTGTTTCTTTTGAACTTAGCTTAGCTACAGAAAGCAATAATTCTCTGGAAGCACTTCCGTAAACTAAACAATATATTTTTATTTGAAACTCATATTTCTGGAGAATCTGTTTACTAGGGTCAGATAATAATGAATCCACGGCTCTTGCCAATTTTGCATAAGGCTCTTGTAATTTATCTGCAATAAGATTTAGACTATAAATTGGGGTTTTCAACCTAATATTTACTTTAAGTTTGTTGTAGAAATCATTTTTGAGATAGGAATATTTATTGATTTCCAAACTTTCGGGAATAAAAATGTATGTATTTGCAAAATACTTTGTATTTCTCTTATCGTCAACTGATTTAAAGAATATTTTTGTCTCAACCGTAAAACTATCTTGTTTCTTTATACTTGTTATAAACATATATTTCTTTTTACTTTTTTTAGCTAGACTTTACCCATTATCAAACCAAAAAAGGAATTTTTGCAAATATCTACAACGACCTTATACTGAATGAACATCATGCTCTTTCTGTAACACGCTAATTCTTAGAGATTATGCCAAAATCATTTTAATCTTTCTGAAACAGTCTTGGTTATACATGAAAAAATCCCTGATGAATAGTATCCTCAGAGATTTTATAATTCTAAATTCAAAAAATCTTTTGTTGTCTATAATAATACTTCGTTAAATTTTTATAAACTACTGAAATCCATAGATTTACTAAATTCCATTTTATTTACTATGTTGTTTATAACTAGCGGAATACAGTTTTGAAACAGTAAATTTAGTAAATCTTACCGAACCATTGCTATAAACGAATAATAATCTTTAACTTGATTTATTATCTAAAATATTCCAAAAACGCCGTTTGGAGTGTGGCCTAAATATCTAAGCCAAGTTTCGCCCCAAATTATTATCATAATCCAGCCAATAACTAGCATTGTTACGCCAAACTTAAAGGTGTTCGACCAACTGTAATGGTCTGTTACATAAAGCAATGCTGCTGGTTTACTGTTAAATGGCAGAGCGTAAACATGTTCTATTAATAATGCTACAGGAAATGCTAAACTCATAATACTAAAACCAAAACGCTGAGCCACACCAATAGCAATTGGTATAAAAATTAGTGTTCGCATTGTTTTTGATTGGAAAATAAGCGAACTAAAAATCATGGCTGAGGTTAGAAGTAAATATAATACCCAAAATGGTGTTCCCATCTTTAAACCCATTGCATCAAAAAGTGCATTTACACTTAATGCAGCTAAATCTGTTGCCGATAATCCTGCGCCTAAAGTATATGCACCTGCCGAAAATAAAAGTAAGTGCCATGGTATATCCACATCGTTCCATTTAACAATTCCAATTCCTGGCAATAAGGCTATTACTGCTCCAAGAAAAGCAACCGCAGTTTTACTAATCCCATGATAAGAATCTGTAGTCCAAAGAACTAAAACTCCAATAAAAATTAATATAGATTTAATTTCCGCAAAATTAATTGGGCCAAGCTTATCAAGCTCTTCTCGTAACATTTTCATACCACCCTCAATCTGTGGTTTTCTTTCTTCTTTAGGAATTGGGAAAATAATTTTAGTACCAACAACCCAACCTATCAAAATTAAAATAAGGGCTAATGGAAGTGCTGCAATTGACCATGTAGCATACATAAAATCATCAATTCCGATTGCACCTGCAATTAATGCACCTGCCAAAAGGTTTGCACCTGAGCCTGTGATAAACCCACCAGCAGATATATTTATCTGAAATAAGTTTTGCAACACTAAATTTCGGCCAAAATTATTCCTATTTTTTCCACCTGTAGCACCGTAAACAGCAGCAATTACCATAAAAATCGGAAGTAAAATAGCAGCCTTTGCTGTTGTTGCCGATATAAATGCAGAAAGCACAACATTTATTATAATAAAACTGAGAAATACTAAAGCTGAATTTTTACCAAATTTTAATATCAACCAAAG
>DAOVUO010000466.1 GCA_030632545.1 Bacteroidales bacterium | reverse complement strand
TTCTCATAATCATTTTATTGGTTGCAGTATTATAATAGAGCCAATTAAATTCGAGCTTTGTTTTTGATACAGGTGTTTTCTTATATTCATCAATATAATTAAATACTTGCTTGTAAAATATATTAACGTTTTCGGGATAAGATTTTCCAGATATTTTAAAAGAGCCCTTATTGCCATCGAAATTAATTTCTGGTGTTTGTTTTGTTGCTTCAATATATAATTTTTCCATTTTCTTATATCGTTTTTATTTTAATTGAGAAAAATATTTGATTTTCAGATGTTTCAATAAAATAATAAGTGAATTTGTTTTCCGTAAAACGAGCAATTTCCAACAAACCTAAACCAGCATTATCATCGTCGGAAAGATATGATGCCGCCATTTTTTGTTTGTATAGCGCTTCTAATTCTTCTATACTGCTTGCTTTTATTTTTTTTAGAACCGATTTAAGATTGTTGTAATCTTCTTTCCTTACAAAGTTAGAGCATTCTATATAAATTTCTTCATTTAATTCTTTTACTGCAAATATTCCTTCGGTTAAACCATTTATTTTTTTACCATGTTTTGATACATTTTGCATTACTTCAATTATAGCAACAATGTTTTTAAGTTTTGAGGGATCAATTTTCCCGTTTTTCATAAAATTATCATTGAGCATGTCAATAATATTGGCATTGGAAGAGTTTGAAAAATCACCTTTATATAATAACAATGTTCCATCTTCGACTAAATATCGGTAAAACTTCCCTACTTTTTCAATATTTATTTCGTTTACGGTAGCACCCTTTTTTAGCGGTAGCATAATACCTAAAAGCAGTAAGGAATATCCTTGGGTTAACGGAATAACTAATTTTTGCAATGGCAGTTTCGATTTGCGCACCATTTCAATTAAGCCTAAACCTGCACCACCTTTCGTAGACAGAGAGCCGTGTTCCAGAATTTGGTTTCTCAAGTATTTTAGCTCTTCGGCACTGAGCATATTTACTTGATCTATCATTTCGTTAATTTTTGGTACATTCTTATTATCAAGCACATTAGCGGATGTAATCAATACGCTATCGTCTAAAATACTGATTTGGTAAAAATCACGATTATATTGAATTTCTTCAATTAAGTTTTTTTCAATAATTCCGTGCCTTATTAAGTTTTGAAAACTCTCGGCTATTAAAAATGATGTTTTTTTAGATAGCTTTGCTAAATGGTCTGTTTTAGATATATATACTTCGCTCAATTCGATAAGCATTGATGTAATACCATCGTTAAAAACGCCAAAATATGCGATTGACACTTTTTCGTCTGTAAAGGTTTCGTAAAGGCTATACATAATTTATTTTTTTGAATTATAACTTAAACATTATTGCAAGCATATCGTCTAATTGTTCGGTATCTTTTTTCCACAAATCAATTTTTTTTGCAAGGTTTTCATCTATTTGACTACCAGAGTTCTCTTTATTTGCAAGTAAAATATTTTTAAAATTTTTATAACCAAATACTTTATCATTTTTATCTAATTGATCAATTATACCATCGGTGGTCATAGCTATAAGTGTAGTTGCTTTTAGTTGAATATTTTC
The DNA here is from genome assembly GCA_030632545.1 of Bacteroidales bacterium. GTDB lineage: Bacteria > Bacteroidota > Bacteroidia > Bacteroidales > DYOH01 > DYOH01. The sequence continues at coordinate 1,336 of DAOVUO010000466.1, read as the reverse complement.
GGTTTTAAAACTACGTTTAGGTTCTGGTAGTCCAAAAACAGAGCAACCTCCAATTGATTTTGAGGTAGCTTTAATTACATCTATTTCGTTTTCCTTAAACAAATATAGGTTTTGACGAGCTCCAGAATATTGAATGGTTCTATTTTCACAATCAATCTTGCATAAACTGATATCACAGCCATCTTGCGAATAATCCTCGCCCTTTTCTTGTTGCAAAAAACTATACAATTTTGAGTGTAACAAAGAAAGTTGATCACCAGTATCGGCATCAGGATTTTCGTCTCTAACTTCGTTTAAAAGCGAAAAAACCACAATTGAAAGCATTGCACCAGGCACACTGTGTCCTGTACAATCTACTACAGCTATGGATTTTATATTCCCATTTTGCTTAAACCAATAAAAATCGCCGCCAATAATGTCTTTTGGGGAGTAGTATAATACTAAATCCTGAAAATATTTTTTCAATTCCGTCTTTTCGGGTAAAATCGAAAGTTGAATATTTCGCGCATATTCGATACTCTCACTTATATTTTTGTTTTTTATTTCAAGCTGGTTGTTTAATTGTGTGAGCTTAAACGAAAGTTCGGCCAATTGCTTATTGCGGAGATTAATTTCGGTTTCATGCTTTTTTCGTTCAGATATATCAATTACGGTAGCCAATACATATTTTTTTTTGGCTATCAAAATCGGATTCAACCCTATTTCTGCAGGAAATTCGGTTTTATCTTTTCGCATTCCAAATAAATCACGACCAATACCCATAGAGCGAGTTTCAGGTTTTTTAAAATATTCGGTTCTATTAGCTGGATGTTTATTAGCGTACTTTCCAGGTACTAATATATCTATTGTTTGTCCTAATATTTCGTGCTGTAAATATTGAAACAGCTCTTCAGCGGATTTATTAATGTGTAGGATTTTTCCACTCTTATCAATTAAAAGCAATGCGTTTGGCGATGCTTCAACCATTAACTTGTATAGCTCTTTACTATCAATTTCTGATTTCATTTTTCAATTTATATCTTTGTCCTATAATTAATACTTCGTTAAGATTTACTAAATTCACTGTTTCAAAACTGTATATCACTAGTTATGAGCAACATAGCGAATAAAACGGAATTTAGTAAATCTATGTATTTCAGTAGTTTATAAAAATTTACCGAACCATTGATAATTCAATAGTTTCCCCTTTATTCGGAGTATCTTGTTAAGCAATCACAAAATGTATCCAACCATTGAGCATAATACTTACTTTATTTTTAAATTCAGGCTACAAATTCAATAATTCAATAATTTCACGATTGGCTTTCCATTTAGTTGCCCAATAAACTAATGTATT
>DAOVUO010000223.1 GCA_030632545.1 Bacteroidales bacterium | reverse complement strand
CAAGCAGATAGATGATATTTTAGTAATTGGAATTAGAGTGTAGTTTTAAGATGTTTTGAGTTGTGAAGTTTTCGGTTAACTAAAAACTTCACAACTCAAAACTTCTTATAACTTCTTACTTTTTAAATGGTTTCCACACAAACTCTCTATATTGTTCTCTGTCAAAACGCTTAGTGTCTTCTACAGAGCTTATTTCTTCAAGAGTATAGCTTACATCTTCGAGGAATGAAATAGCTCTACCAACTCCTTCGCCTATATTAATAAATACAGATTGACCGTCTTTTAAAGCATTGTTTTTTAGTGCTTCAAAAAATCCTAGTATTGCTATAGCAGATGCAGGGCCAATTTTAGCTGCTTTTTCGTAAGCAACTAATCTTGCTACATCAATTGATGTTTCCTCATGTACGGCATAATATTCGCCATTTGTTCTTTTTACTAATTTGGCCAATTGAGGGTATAAGCCTGGGTTTCCTGTTGCAATTGTTGGTACATATACTTTTGGATTATCGTAAATTGGATAGTCCATTTCCCAACCTTCAGGAAAATTTGTTTCTTTGGCTTTATTCCACGCATCAACTTGAGGGGCACAATAATGACCCTGAATAAAAATCATTTTAGGAATATCGCCTAAAATACCTGTATCACCAAAATCAACAAATGCTTTTTCTAAAGCTAATGGAGCAGTTCCTCCACTAACAGCCTGAATATATACATCGGGCATTTTGCCTAGTTGTCGGATAATTTCAAATGCAGTTGTTTTTTTAGCTTCCAAACGTAGTGGGTCAAGATTTCCTAATGAAATAAGTAAGCCATGCTTTTTAGCGTATTCGGCCGCAATTTTTTTAGCATAGGCGTAATCACCCTTTACAAAATATACTTTTTGTCCTAATGAGCCAATGTGAACAAAGTTTTCGCTAAGCGCATCTTGTGGAACAAATATTGAAGCCGAAATACCTGCTTTTGCTAGATATAAAGCAACTGCATTGGCAGTATTTCCAGTACTAGCCACTACGTATTCTTTTACGCCTTGTTCCTTTAAAACGCTGGCAATTAAAGTTCCACCTTTATCTTTAAACGTTCCAGTACCTGGGCTGTAGTCGTTACGGTTTACAAAAACCTTTAGGTTGAGGCCATATTGTTGTTTCGCAAACTTTTCAAGGAAGTGCCATTGCTGGATAGGAGACACCCCTTCGCCATCCGAAACAATGTTTTTAGCATCGTTTAAGGGCAAAAAATCAAAATAATGCCATAAACTATCTGGTTTTACATCTGAAGCAACAAGCTCTTTAAGTTTTTCTTTATCCGTATTATAAATAGTGTAGATATTACTTTTTCCACATTTCGAACATTTTTGTCCGTGAGCAAACCACTCTTTAAAACCGTCTATTTTATTTCCACAAGAACGACATTCGAAATGGAATTTTGTATTACTCATAATTATATAATTTTTAAGATTTTAAAAATACATATCGTAGATAATAAATACACTTACCACCATGTATATAATGGTTAAAGGTGTACCAATTTTTATAAAGTCTTTAAATTTGTAGCCGCCAGGGCCATATATCATTAAGTTAGTTTGATAGCCAATTGGAGTCATAAAATTAGCTGCTGCTGCATAAGCTACAAGCAGAGCCATTGCATGAGGTGATATACTTAGGTCTTTGGCTAGTGTAATGGCAATTGGGAATATCAATGCAACTGCTGCTTTATTTGTGATAAATGCTGCGAGTATAGCGGTAATAAAATACATGCCAAATAGCAAACTTAAATGGCCATAAGGAACAAATAGTTGTATAAATTTTTGTGCTATGAATTCAGCCACACCAGTTTTGGTCATGGCAATACCTAACGACAATGAAAGAGCTATAATAAGAGCCAAATCGTAATCTATACTTTTGGGGAGATCTTTTGGCGAGGCAATTTTAAACATTAGCGAAACTAATAGTAGTACAATAATCCCCATAAAAAGCTTGATTATACCCATTGCTGCCAGAGCAATAATTGTAAATGTGCCACCAATAAGTACAAAAGCACGTAAGAAGCCCAGTTTGCGTATTTCCTTTACGTGCGAAATAAGGAAAAAGTCTTTTTGGCTTTTTTCACGGGCATTAAAATTTTGTCCAGCAAGCAGTAGCAATGCATCGCCAGTTTTAATTACAAGATTTTCAATTTTTCCCGATAGTACTTCGCCATTGCGGTGTACAGCAATAGCGGTGGCATCATATTGTTTTCTAAAATTAATTTTTCTGATTTGTTTTCCTACTATACTAGAGTTGTGTGCAATGGCAATTTCTACTACTTGGGTATCGGTTTTTTGAGTAAACATACCAATTGATGGAATAACAAGTTTTGGATTTGCATCTACCATATCGGCAATTTGCTCTACATTGCCAGTAAATATTAATGTATCACTTTCAAAAATAACAATATTTGGTGTGGCAGGTATAGTTCTTTGGTCAGCACGAACAATTTCAACAAGCTCTAATCCTTCGGTATGATAAAAGTCTGTATCTTTAAGAACTTTGCCAATAAGTTCGCATTCAGGCTTTACTTCTACTTCTACAATGTACTTACGCTCTTCGTCGTGAAGTTTTTCTAAAGCATTTTTACGCTCGGGCAAAAATTTATTTGATGCAATACTTAGGTATATAAAACCAATAACAGCCATTGGTATACCTACGTATATAAATTCAAATATACCCAAAGGTTCAATATCGGGCATTATTTGTTGGTCGATAAGTAAACCGCCAACTATAAGGTTTGTTGATGTACCTATTAAAGTAACACATCCACCTAAAATAGCTGCAAATGAGAGGGGGAGTAGGAATTTTGATACTGATATTTTATTTTTTTTTGCCCAAGTGCTCACGTATGGCATCATTAAAGCAACCAATGGAGTATTATTTAGGAATGCCGAAAATGTACCTACAATTATCATCATTCTACGTCGGAATTGGGCAGGGCTTTTAGTTCCAATAAATAATTTATCGAAAAGGCTATTTAGTACGCCCGTTTGACGGTAAATATCGCCCACAAGTAAAAGCATTATTATAATAGCAATTTGCTCGTTGGCTAAACCACTAAGTATTTCCGAGGGTGTGAGTACACCAGTCATTCCCAGAAAAACAATGGCAATAACAAAACTATAGCTTGCCCCAATAAATTCGGTATATAAACTAATAAGTATAAATATTAGTGCAATAATAACTAAATAAGCATCAGGGTAAATAAGCATATAAAGTTTTTATTTAATATGTTTAATGTTTATTTTAGTTGTTTGCTCAAGTTGTTCAGGTGCGTGTAATCCACATTCTTTTTTAGAATTATCTTCCCACCACCAACGGCCTGCTCTAAAGTCTTCGCCTTTTTTAATGGCTCTAGTACAAGGTTCACAGCCAATACTAACAAATCCTTTGTCAAAAAGTGTATTATAAGGAATATTATTCTTTTTTATATAATCCATTGTTTCGTTGAGCGACCAATTTGTGAGAGGATTATACTTTATCACATTAAAACTTTCTTCGTATTGAAATAAATCAAGTTCGGCACGAGCGTCGGATTGCGATGCTCTAAGTCCAGTAATCCAAATATCCATATTGGCTAAGGCTCTTTTTAATGGAATAACTTTACGAATATTACAGCATTCTTTGCGGTTTTCAACAGATTCATAGAAACTCAATGGGCCTTTTTTAGTCACCATTTTTTCTACTGCTGTGGTTTCAGGATAATAGCTAGTAATTTGTTTACCGTATTTTGTAAGAGTTTCGTTGTAAGCTTTATATGTTTCAGGAAAAACACGACCAGTATCAAGCGTAAAAACTTCTACGGGAAAATCATTAGTAAAAATAATATGCGAAATTACCTGATCTTCTTGGCCAAAGCTAGTTGAAAAAGTAATTTTGTTTTTAAATCTTTCACTAATTGCCTTTAAAGTGTTTTCTATAGATGTTTGGGCAAATTCCTGCGAAAGTTTTTTAGCTAAATCTTTCATTTATGTAGGGGCGTTTTTTATTGTGTTTACTATAATTATTGTTTGTAAACAATAACTTTGTCAAAGTTCGTTTTTAAAATCGAGTGCTTGATTATAAGTACTTTATACGTTTATTAACCGCAACTTTGACAAAGTTTATCTAAGTATTGTATAATTAAATACTTTGTCAAAGTTTGTTCTTAAAATCGAGTACTTGATTATAAGTACTTTATGCATTTATTAACCGCAGCCTTGACAAAGTTTAACTAAGTATTGTATAATTCAATACTTTGTCAAAGTTCGTTCTTAAAATTTAGTATTTGATTATAAGTATTTTATGCGTTTATTAACCGCAGCTTTGACAAAGTTTAACTAAGTATTAATAGTAATTAAACATAAAAAAAAACTTTGTCAGCGTTTTAAGTCCAACAAAGTTAATTATAGTTTAAACATTTAAAGTGATTTCGTCACTATCGTAATCGCCATTTTTAAGTTTAATTGCTATTTCGTTAAATGCATTAATTGTGTATTCAACATCTTCTAAACTGTGCGAAGCAGTTGGAATCAGACGAATAAGAACAATGCCTTTAGGAATAACAGGGTAAACAACAGCCGATGTGAATATTCCAAATCTCTCGCGTAAGTCGACAATAATATTTGTTGCTTGAGCTGTTTGAGCTCTAAAAATTACTGGAGTTACAGGCGATGCTGCATTTCCTAAGTCAAAACCAGCTTTTTTCAAACCACTTTGTAAAGCATTTACAATTACCCAAAGTTTTTCTTTTTGCTCGCCTTTGCGAAGATATTCTAAACGTTTTAATGACCCTATAACCATAGGCATAGGCAATGCTTTGGCAAATATTTGCGAACGCATACTGTAACGGAAATAGTCGATAATTGCTTTTGTTCCAGCAACAAATCCACCAATACCCGCCATTGATTTAGCAAAAGTACCAAAGTAAACATCTATTCCATCTTGTACGCCAAAATGGTCGCCTGTTCCTCGGCCTTGTTCGCCCATAGTACCAAAACCATGTGCATCATCAACTAATAAACGGAAGTCGTATTTTTGTTTTAAGGCTACAATTTCGTCAAGTTTTGCTAAATCGCCCGACATTCCGTAAACTCCTTCTGTAATAACAAGAATTCCGCCTTCAGTACCCTTAGTCATCTTAGTGGCTTTTTTCAAGCGGTCTTCAAACTGCTCCATGTCGTTGTGTTTAAACACTAAGCGTTTTCCTAAATGTAAACGAGTGCCATCATAAATACAAGCATGGCTTTCGTTGTCGTATATAACTACATCTTTTCTATCTAATAAAGCATCAATTGTAGAAACCATTCCTTGATAACCGTAGTTTAATAAGAAAGCATCTTCTTTTTGCTCTAAATCAGCAAGTTCACGCTCTAATTTT
>DAOVUO010000041.1 GCA_030632545.1 Bacteroidales bacterium | reverse complement strand
TCACTAACTAAAAGTACAGAATCTCGTACTTGAGCTAAACTCGTATTACCATTAAGAAACAAAGTTCGTCCAGTAATTGTAAATTTTTCTTTTCCACGCCCCTTTACTAAACGAACATTACTAAAAGCTTGCAAATTATTTTGCTTACTAAAAAAATAAGCACTATCACAGGTAAGAATAGTCCCCTCGGTACTAATTTTAACGTTACCAATTAATATCTGTATAGTTTTGCCCATCCTTTTAGTTCCGCTCATTTCATCGGAATGAACGATTTTAATTTTCCTTTGTGCTACAGCGGAATAGATTACGCCTAAAAATATGAACAATAATAAAAAATGCTTTTGCATGCTCTAGCTCTTTATACCAATAAGTTTTTCAATAATTTGATCCTCTGAAATACCTTCTGCATCAGCCTTATAATTCACAACAATTCTATGACGTAAAACAATAAGCGCAACTGCCTTTACATCCTCAATATCTGGGGCGAATTTGCCATTTAAAACAGCATTAGTTTTAGCACCAATAATTAAAAATTGCGATGCTCTAGGGCCTGCACCCCATTCTAAATATTTATTTGCCCAATCATGAGCTTTTTCAGTATTTCTACGTGTCATTGACACTAAATTAACTGCATAATTAAACACATCATCAGGCACAGGAACTTTCTCCAACAATTCCTGAAAAAATAGTATTTCTTTAATGGAAAGCACCTTTTCAGGTTTTTCATGATTTCCAACAGTGGTACTTTTTACAATATTCACTTCATCCTCATAAGTTGGATAATCTAAATAAACATTAAACATAAAACGGTCTAATTGAGCTTCTGGTAAAGGATAAGTTCCTTCTTGTTCAATAGGGTTTTGGGTTGCAAGTACAAAAAATGGATCATCAAGTTTATATCTTTTCCCTGCGACAGTAATTCTTTTTTCCTGCATTGCCTCAAGAAGTGCCGATTGTGTTTTAGGGGGTGTTCTATTAATCTCATCCGCCAAAATAATATTAGCAAATAAAGGGCCTTTAATAAAACGAAATTCTTTGTTCTTATCCAAAATTTCTGAACCAATAATATCAGAAGGCATAAGGTCTGGAGTAAACTGAATACGCTTATACTCTAAACCTAATGTCTCAGAAATTGTATTTACAAGCAAAGTTTTTGCCAATCCTGGCACTCCAACGAGCAAACAATGACCTCTGCTAAAAACTGCATTAAGTACCTGTTCAATAACTTCTTCCTGACCAATAATTACTTTATGAATTTCGTTTTTCAGCTTCAAATAAGCTTCTCTTAAAGCCTCTATGGCTTCTTTATCGTTAGCAAAATTAGGCATTGTACATATATTTAATTACTTAACCATCCTTTATAATGAAAATTACATGATTTGAATTCGTCATCAATTTTAATGTAATTTGTTTTTTGTTTCTCTAAAACCCACTCAAACAACACCTTATCCTTCTTTTCATCCAATGCTAATGTCTGAATACGCTGATAATCAGCCTCTAAACTAGCAATATGTGCATCACTTTTAGAAATCAATCTAATTATTTTATACACTTTTGTCCCATTTTTATCCTTAGATTCAATAGCTTTAGACATTTCACCAATTCCTAATTTTTTCAAATAGTATAAATCATCCTTACTAATTTCTTTTACAGTAAATTTAGAAGAACCAGTGTACATATTAACTAATTTACCACCATTCATCTTAGTATCTTCATCCTGAGAAAAATATAATGCAGCTTTGTCAAATGTTAAACTATCGTTGCGAATAATAGTAGTAATACTATCAAGTTTAGATTGAGCAGCCTTTTCATCAGAATAGCTAATTTGTGGATGTAATAAAATATGACGGACATGTACTTGATCGCCACGTTTTTCAATCATTTGAATAAGATGATATCCAAAATCAGATTTTACAACCTTACTAATTTCATTTGGCTCTAAATTAAATGCAACAGCAGCAAATTCAGGCACTAATTCCATTCTACTTACAAATCCTAAATCACCACCATTTGGTGCAGAACCAGGATCTTTAGAATACATAACAGCCAATGTAGCAAATTTTGATTTTCCACTTTCAACTCTTTTCTTAAAATCATCGAACTTATCATAAACACTTTTAATCGCTTCTTTGCTAATATAAGGATATCTTGCTATTTGAGCATACTCATATTCTGTATCAATAAGCGGAAGACTATCTTTAGGTAACTCCCTATAGAATTGATTTACTTCGGCAGGCGTTACTGTAATATCACCCAAAATTGAACTTTGCATTCTTCCTGTAATCAACTGTTCTTTAACATCTGCTCTAAAATCTTCTTTAATTTCCTCTAAAGATTTATTAAAATATGACTCTAATTCTTCAACGCTACCAGCCTGACGAATAAAATTTTGCAATCTGCCATCTAATTCAATATCTACTTCTTTATCTAAAACTTCAATACTATCAATGGCTGCTTGCGATACTAATAATTTTTGCAGAATCATACTTTCGTAAATACTACACTTAAGCTCTTCGCCACCACCAGCACCCTGTGCCTGATACTGAAAATATTGCGCCTCAATATCGGAAAGCGTGACCATATTACTACCCACAATAGCAACCACTCTGTCAATTAATTGTTTTTCTTGTGCAAATAAATTGCTTGTAAGAATTAATATGGAGATTAAAACTGTTAATTTCTTCATTGTATATAAATTTGTAACTTCTCTAATAATAATATTCTATAAGTTTATTCTTTTTCTATCTCAAAAATCTTAAATCCATCTGTTTTTAAAGCCTCATTATAAATGTCCTTTTCTAAATTATTTACAATTTCAATTTTTCTTCTGTTTAAAATAATATTCTTTATTTTTTCTCTTTCAAATGAGATTGGTGAATAATCACCTTTTAATAAATAATCATCAATTCGAACAAAATACGAATAAAGTGAATCCTTTTGAATTAGCAAATTATTGTATCTTATTGTTCTCTCAGGACTTTCAATTCTGTCTGGTAATTGTATTTGCAACGTACTAAAATTGCCCCATTTGTTATTAAAATCATCGTATTTAGCTGCATACTGGTAACAATAATCTGCTAGTTTTGTTGAATCGACAAAACGCTTACTTCTAATCCAATACCTAATATTCTGAATTTCGGGAATATCATTCGGAATTTTAATAAATAAACCTTTAAAAACTAACTGACGCAGCTTAAAATTATCTCTAAACTCATTGTAATAGTTTATTATTGAAGTTTCAGAAATACTTGTATCCATTTTTTCCGCTACGTATTGACTCTGATATTTGTAAATTAATAAACCAATACGATATTCTTCTAGTTGCTGTGACACATTTTTTTGATTTACCGATAAATTTAAATTTGCCTTTTTAAGCAAAAGCTGTTTTTTTACCCACGAATCAATATAATATTGCGCATGCAAAGCACTATCTGGCGAAGCAAGCTCTAAAGGTATAATTTCCTGCAAATCTTCAGCATACAACACATTATCATCTACTTGAGCTAGCTCTACCATTTTTACATCAACATCGCTTGAATTATTGCATGCACTCAAAAAGACTATAATTCCAATAAAAAGTGTTAGCTTAATAACTTTCATGTTTAATTTTTTCAAATATTTTAATTTTTACCTACTAATACAGTTTTAAGCAACTCAAATTGAGCCTTATCCACAGAAATATAATGTTTGTTTTTTAAGGCATTAATCCAATCATCTTCAAGTCTTTTCTGATAATCGACTAAAATCAAGCCTCTTACTAATTCTAATTTTTGTTCCTTTTCAGGTATAAAATTTCTAATGTAATAAAACTTAGCTTCATTTTTAGAAAAAAGGAAGTTTCCTACCTTAGAATACTGATTTGTATTTAGTCCACTCATAGAAATAAGCCCATCATCTAAACTAAAAATTCCTGTTGTATCAAGCCTAATACTAGAATCATATATTTTAGTAATTATCAAAATAGTAGAATCTTCAGCTATTTTAGATTGTTCAAAATTTGCTTCAATCTTTTTCCATTTTTTATTTATTTTTTTTGAAGTATAACTAAAAATCGAAACGTCTACTTTTGCAGGCTCAATATATTTACTTTTATGATCTTCGTAAAATTCTTTTAAACCCATTGAATCTCTAGATGATTTTCCCCAGATTTCTTGTTCCGAAATATTAAATAACAATATTCCATCGTGATATTCTTTAACTAAATAAGCAAAATCGGGATATTTAGTCTCTAGTTGCTCGTCTTCGAATTCAAATAACTTTTCTTCAACAAATTTACTAAATTGATGCTCAATATAAGGAACAATTGCACTAATAGGGTAAGCTCTACGTGGCATATTTATTTCTAGGTAATGTCCAAAATCGCCAACTGTATAAGTATGTTGCTCAAAATGAAACATTGGTTTTTCTTTTTGCGAGATATTTTTTGATGTCCATCCGCTTAGAAACATTGTTGAATCTATATTTTTAGTAAAAAGAAATAATTTATTAAAATTTTGAAAATTATACTCTTTTTTTAAATTTTCTACCACACTTTGTTTGCTAAGATTAGCTCTTTCATCACGCCTAACTTTACTAGCCAATTCTGCCTTCATAGATTCAAAAGACTCTAATCCCTTTTTATCCAGAAGCTTAACAATATGCCAACCAAAATCAGTTTTAAAAGGCTTAGAATTTTCACCTATATTACTCAAATTAAATGCTTTATCTTCAAAATCTTTAATCATTTTCCCCGATGAAAACCAAGGTAGTTCTCCACCTTTAACACCACTTGAACGATCGTCGGAAAACTTTTGTGCCAATTGAGCAAAATTACCACCAGCTTGAAGTTGTATATATATAGAATCAATTTGCATTTTAGCTCTCTGTTTATCCAAAATAGAAGCATTTTTGGGAGTAAGCTTCATAATATGAGACACTTTTACACTTCCTCTTGCAACCCGTTTATCATGAATTTGAATCAAATGATAGCCAACTTTAGTCCTAATTGGCCAACTTATAGAATCATCCACTAAATTATAAACAGCATTTTCAAAAGAGTAAAACATCTGTAATGCAGTAAAATAGCCTAAGTTTCCTCCGTTCTTTGATGCTGATTTATCATCAGAAAAGGACTTTGCTAAGTCAGAAAACGAATATCCAGTATACAACTTGTCACGTATTCTAAGTGCTTTTTGGTACGCACGAATTGTATCCTCTGGTGGAGCATTTTCGTTTAATTTTATTAAAATATGTGAAGCATTTATTTCGTACTGTAAACGTTCATAAACTTCCACAACCATTGAGTCTAATAAATTGTCCTTAAAAAAATATGGCTTAGTGAGCTGACTCCTATATGATTTTAACTCTTCTTTAAAACTTGTAAGAGTATCTAATCCTCTATCCTCAGCCTCTTTTACTTTGAGTTTAAAATTTACAAATAATTCAAGATACTCATCTAGTTCCAAAGCACTTATAGGTGTTTTTTCAATTCTATTTTTCAAAAAAAGCCGTCTAAATTCCTCAGTATTAATATTTTGATTGTCTATTTTTAACAAAATTGGACTTTGAGAAAACAAATAAGCTGGGAAAAGAAAAATAAACAGAAATAGACTAATAAATCGCATGCTTTTAATATTAATTTTGAATTTTATCCTAAACTGCAAATTAAGTAAAGACATTGAAAAATATCAATGTCTTTACTTAATTTTAATAATTTTTAACGAGAATAATTAGGTGCTTCTCTAGTAATCGCAACATCATGTGGATGACTTTCAGTTATTCCAGCATTTGTAATCCGAACAAATTTAGCTTTCTGCAAAGTTTTAATATTCTTAGCACCACAATATCCCATACCAGCTTTCAGTCCACCTAACAATTGATAAACAATTTCATCTAAAGTCCCTTTATAAGGAACACGAGCCGCAATTCCTTCAGGAACAAGCTTATTGATATCATCCTCAGTATCCTGAAAATAACGATCTTTAGAACCATCCTGCATTGCTTCAACAGATCCCATACCTCTATAGGATTTAAATTTTCTACCATTGTAGATAATTGTTTCGCCAGGCGATTCTTCCACACCCGCCAATAATGAACCTGCCATAATTGAATGAGCACCTGCTGCAATTGCTTTAACAATATCACCAGAATAACGAATACCACCATCGGCAATAATTGGTACGCCACTACCTTCAATAGCAGCCGCAACTTCATAAATTGCTGTAAGTTGCGGAACACCTACGCCGGCAATAACTCTTGTTGTACAAATTGAACCAGGCCCTATTCCAACTTTTACCGCATCGGCACCAGCATAAACTAAGTCCTTTGCAGCAGCAGCAGTGGCAACATTACCTACAATAATATCTATTTCTTTGTATATTTTTTTTGCTTTTTTTAATGTCTCTAAAACCCCCTTACTGTGTCCATGTGCAGTGTCTATAACCACAGCATCAACACCAACTTCTACTAATGCATCAATTCGCTTAAAAGTATCGGCTGTAACCCCAACAGCAGCAGCAACTCTCAACCTACCACTTTTATCTTTACAAGAATATGGACGATCTTGTGCTTTTGTAATATCTTTATAGGTAATTAATCCAACAAGACGATTATCATCATCAATAACTGGCAATTTTTCGATTTTATATTGTTGTAAAATTTTAGCAGCATCGTTTAAATCAATACTTTGCTTGGTAGTAACAAGATTATCTTTTGTCATAACATCGCAAATAGCAGTATTAAAACGAGTTTCAAACCTTAAATCTCTATTTGTGATAATACCAATTAAATGCATATTATCATCCACAACAGGAATACCACCTATTTTATACTCACGCATCAAAGATAGAGCATCAGCAACTGTTTTCTCTTTTCTAATAGTAACAGGATTAATAATCATGCCATTTTCTGCTCTTTTAACTTTTCTTATCTCCTGAGCTTGTTTTTCGATACTCATATTTTTATGAATAACGCCAATACCACCTTCTCTGGCTATTGCTATTGCCATAGTAGCAGAAGTAACTGTATCCATAGCAGCCGAAACGATAGGAGTATTAAGCTCAATATTACGTGAAAACATTGATTTTAACTCAACATCTCGTGGTAACACCTCAGAATAAGCTGGTACTAACAAAACATCGTCGAAAGTAAGTCCTTCGGAAACAATTTTTTCAAGAGAAAAAGACATATTTCATTTTTTTAATTAAACTCTACAGTTTATAACTAATAAATTCTCAATCTAACTAATTATCAGTAAAAACAATAGTTTTCACTACAAAATATTTATATAGCAAAACATAAAATTTGAGCACAAAAGTACAAAATATAAAGTAATGTTTTAGCATTTGTATAAAATATTGATAAATTGATAGAATACTTGATGTTAACAGAGAAGTGGAATGCTATGAAAACCTGACAATCAGCAATATTCAATCAACATTTGCTTGAATATACAATTTATATGTATCTAAATCGAGTGCAATAAGATTACCCATTTCACTGGTATCCATATATTTTTTTTGCTTATCCTTGTACACAGCACCATTATCTAGGCATATTAATGGTGAATTTTCTTTAATACTTTTTTTTATTTTTGGTAATGCCAAAGCATGATGTCCGAAAATAATTTTTTTGCTATCAAAAAGTTTAGGATTATAACTCATATTTCTAATTTCAGTCATTGCAATTTTATCACCAAACAAATTAGCAGCTTTAGTATCAAAACCAGCATGAACCAAGTAAAAATTATTTAGAATATAATAATAAGGTAAATCTTTTAAAAAATTTTTATACTTTTTTTTAAGTTTCTGACCTTTAATAAGATTAAGTTCATTGTTCTTTTTTAAATGCCAATGAAAAAATCTAAAGTCCTCTGAGTTATATTGTAACAATGTATTTTCGTGATTTCCTCTAAGTGGATAAACCAAATATTCCTTTTTAATTAACTTTAGAATAGTATCTAAAACCCCTTTTGAATCAGGTCCTTTATCAACAAAATCACCTAATAAAAATAATTGATCGTTTAATTTTAGTTTAATTTTTTTCCAGATAAGTTTATTAAATGTTTTATTACAACCATGAATATCGCCTATAACAAACCGTCTACCTTTTTTTGGCTTAACAATATATTCAAAAACGCTAGCCATAAACTAAATTACTTCAAGCTTTTTAATCGTTGTATCTCTATTTCAGAATTTCTAATTTTCTCTTTTAGCTGCTTTTCTTCATCTTTATAAGTAGTTAAATCAATCATACTTCCAAGAACTTTGTACACTTTGCCATCTACTGAGTTGACAGGTGTAAGAATTTCAAAATACCATTTTTCTCTTTCTTCAAAAATAAATTTTCTAGTTGCACTGGAAGAAATATTTTTCGCCAAATTAGGCCACAACGCCTGATAGCCAACAGTTTGAACCATGTCTTTAGCTATAAAATCACTGTGATGTCTATCTTTCAATAAAGGAAGTGATACTTCTGCTAAGCGTAAAAATCTATTATTAGCTGAAGTAACCATACCTTTTTCGTTATATTCTATGAGAGGAACAGCGGCCTCAATAGCTTCATGCTGTAAATTAAGCATTTTTATTGTTGTATTTTGCTCATTAATAAGCTTTTCTGTCTTAGTCTTTAACTGACCTAATTTAACCTCTTGCTGTTTCTTAATCTCTTTTATATTTTCTAAATTCTCATTATCTCTTACCTCGTATTCTGATTTAATCTTATCAATATTCTTAAGCATTTCTTGCTCTTTCACAACCATCTCTTCAGAATTTTTCTGAGTTTCTTTCAATAAATTAGCTGTTTGAACATTAATCTTAACACGAGCAATTGTACCTGCTATAGATTCGCTAATTTGTTCAATAAATTCAATTTTGTACTTTTCAAACACTTCAAGCGAAGCTAATTCTACCACGCCCATAACGTCATCACTAACCTTTAAAGGTATTATAACCAAACTCTTAGGCTTGTCTGTTCCTAGACCTGATTTTATGTATATATAATCTTGAGGTAAATCTGTCATAAAAACAGTTTCGCCTTCTTTAGCCGCCTGACCAACCAAATTAACACCTATGTCAATACGTTTTTCAACATAACGCTCTCTATTATAGGCATTAAACGCCATAAGCTCTAAATACGGATCTTTAGGATTATCATCATTTCTAATAAATAATCCACCAATATTTGCTCCTGTATATTCAACTAATTTATTGATAATTGCAGAAGATAATTGCTCCATATTATCAGAATTAGAGCGTAATGTTTCACTAAAAATAGCGACACCATTCGTAGCCCAAGCTAATCTTCTATCAGTTTCTTTTCTATCAGCCTCATCTGCTGATGCTTGAAGCAAGTTTTCACGCATCATAACAACTGAGTTACCCAAAATGTCATTATTACTAAGAGGCTTATAATCACTAGAAAAATTCCCCTCACCTATTTCATTTGCAAATTCCGAAAGTACTTTCAAAGAATCAACATAATTGTTCAAAGCCTTTGACATTTCACCAATCTCATCATTCCTCTCCTTGAGTTTTTCTGTTGGTAATATCCCAAGTCCAAGGTTTGTAATTATATCTCTGATATAAATAATAGGTCTAACAAGTGTTCTGGTTGTAATTAATGCTATAATTATAAGCGAAATAACTAAAACTATACCTAAAATGGCAATCAAATTCTGGAAACTCGCAAAAGACTCCTTAATCTGTGCGCTTGCATTTTTTTCAATTGTAGCTTGTTGCAATATTAACGATTGCAAGGAATTAGTAATTCTTTTTGAAACAGGCAATACATCATCTTCAACACTTTGCTTTGCCTCTAAGTTCAAAAAATAATCCTGATAACTCTCAAAATCACTTAATTTACCTTGAATTTCCTGTTCAATACCAATTAATGAATCTACTTGCTGACTTACATAATTGTATTGCAATTGAATGGAATCTGACCAATATTTCGACAACTCACTTAGTCGCGCACTAACAATTGGAATTATACTATCCTGAATAGTAACCAAAAGTTGTTTATCATCCGAACCTGGTTGCTGGTCAATATATACCCAGTATTGAATCAAAAACTTTGACTGAGATACATTAAAATACAGGTCGTTTAGATAATTTTTTGTAGGTGTAATTATTTCAGTAACCTCTTTATTAGTTACAAGATTATCATCTAGCGTTTTATAAGTCAAACTACTAGTTACCAATATGGCAATCATTACAGAACCAAAACCTGCTGATAATCGGCGTGCTATTGTAAAACGAAATTTCATACTTCCGTATTTTCTTTTCTAATTTGTTACTAAGATAATATAAAGCATAAATATTATGCCATTTATGTTCTAACAAAGTTAAAAATTTATTCTATACAACAAATTTATTTTTACTTCTTCTTTGGAAAAGCTGATTAAAATCGTCAAAAAACATGAAATATTTAAAAAACATAAAATCGTACACAGGACATTTAAGCATCAAAGCTGAATATCTAGCAGTTGTCCTTAATAAATATATTTTTTGCAAATAATTATCATTCAATGTATTAAAAACATTTAACTGCCTGCCCCGAACATCGGGAAACCATTGAGGATAGAAAAAACAATATTCACGAAAAACTCATAGCTCTTTTGTGAATATTAAAACCTAACAAACAAAAAAATCAATTCCAACACAATTAAAATATAAAAACTAAATTCGCAATAATTTAAAGGCAAAAAATAATGTTTTCAAATCATATTGGCGAAATAGCTGCATTACTTACCGCCGTTTGTTGGACTGGCACATCTTTAGCTTTTGAGCAAGTGGGCAAACGAATTGGAGCAATGGCCGTGAATTTACTTCGCTTAGCTATTGCTTTTATTTTGTTTTCAATTGCTTTTCTAATTTTTGGCCGACCAGCTTTCCCAACAGACGCAACAATGCATCAGTGGATATGGTTGGGTTTATCGGCAATTGTTGGTTTTGTAATTGGTGACTTATTGCTTCTAAATGCATTTATTAGCGTGGGAGCACGCGTTTCAATGTTAGTAATGTCGCTTTCGCCACCGCTTGCAGCAATTATAGGCTGGATGGTATTAGGCGAACAAATGACATTGCTTAAAATTAGTGCTATGATAATCACCATGATTGGCGTAGCTATAGTTATTTTGCAAAAAAACTCTAATTCTGGCACAAAAAGTAATAAATTTAATTTAAGCTATTCAAAAATAGGATTACTTTTTGCTTTTGGCGGTGCTGCTGGTCAAGCAATAGGATTAGTTTTAAGTAAATATGGAATGGAAGATTATAATGCTTTTGCTGCATCACAAATACGCGTTTTTGTAGGATTTATTGGTTTTGCAATGGTTCACGCATTTATAAAAAACAAATCGAATATCCGCAGAGCATTTACCGATAAAATAGCATTAAGAGGGCTACTAATTGGTACAGTTTTTGGTCCATTTTTAGGTGTAAGTTTATCATTATTATCGGTGCAAAATA
>DAOVUO010000433.1 GCA_030632545.1 Bacteroidales bacterium | reverse complement strand
ACCTCGTCCTTCAAAAATTGAAGGTTTGGCTAGATTAAAGCCTGTTTTTGCCGCTGGTGGAACGGTTACTGCCGGAAATGCTTCTCAAATGTCTGATGGTGCAGCATTTTTGATGGTAGTATCGGAAAAAATAGTAAAAGAACTCAATCTTACACCAATTGCTCGTTTAGTTGATTATCAGGTTGCTGGTGTTGACCCTTATAAAATGGGTATTGGCCCAATGGCCGCAATTCCTAAAGTGTTAAAGCACGCAGGAATGAAGCTAAATCAAATTGATACTTTTGAACTAAATGAAGCTTTTGCATCACAATCGCTAGCAGTTGTTAGAGGATTAGAACTTGATCCAGCAAAAGTAAATCCAAATGGTGGTGCTATTGCTCTTGGCCATCCTCTAGGATGTACTGGTGCTAAACTTTCTGTTCAATTAATGAACGAATTAAAGCGTACAAACGGTAAGTATGGTATGGTTACAATGTGTATTGGAACTGGACAAGGTGCTGCTGGTATTTTTGAAATGCTTTAGAATTATTATAAATTATTAAATATTAATGGTAAAAAGAGTGAAACACTTTTGTTTCACTCTTTTAAAGCCAAAATTTGATACAGTTAATACTGTAAAGTTTTAAACTAAAAAATATAGAAAAAATGGCCGAAGAAACTAAAAAACCTATTCTTGGTGGGGAATTTCTCATTAAAGAGGTTAATGCTAATGACGTATTTATTCCCGAAGAATTTAACGAAGAGCAATTAATGATTGCTCAATCTTGTCACGATTTTACGTACAATAAAGTACATCCAAATATAGATGAAATTGATAATCATAATACTAAATTACTTAAAAGCTTATTGCAGGAAGCAGGAGAGCTTGGCTTATTAGGTATTTCTGTTCCTGAAAAATATAATGGGTTTGGACAAAGCTTTGTTACTTCAATGCGTGCAACAGAAGAAATGAGTAAAGGATTTTCTTTTTCAGTTGCAATTACTGCGCACACAGGTATTGGAACATTACCAATTTTATACTATGGAACCGAAGAGCAAAAGCAAAAATATGTTACAAAATTAGCTACTGGCGAAAATATTGGTGCTTATTGTTTAACAGAGCCAAATGCGGGTTCAGATGCCAATAGTGGTAAAACAAAGGCAAAATTAACCGAAGATGGTAAGCATTATATTATTGATGGTCAAAAAATGTGGATTACCAACGGTGGTATAGCTGACTTATATATCGTTTTTGCCAAAATTGATGACGACAAAAATTTAAGTGCATTTATTGTTGAGCGTTCTGCTAATGGTATTACAGTTAACGCTGAAGAAGAAAAAATGGGAATTAAAGGCTCATCAACTACACAAATTTTCTTTAATGGAACAAAAATTCCTGCTGAGAATTTATTAGGTGAGCGAAATGGTGGATTTAAAATTGCACTTTATGTACTAAATATTGGTAGAATTAAACTTGCTGGTGGCGCAATTGGCGCATCAAAAGGCGTTATTGACTATTCAGTAAATTATGCAAACGAGCGTAAGCAGTTTAAAACTTTAATTTCTAGTTTTGGTGCAATTAAATATAAATTAGCACAGCAAGCAATTTTAACTTTTGCGTCAGAATCTGCAACTTACAGAGCAAGTCAGAATATCGAAGATGTAATTAAAGCTCATATTGCTGATGGTATGGATGAAGGTAAAGCTTATTTAGAAGGAATGAGAGAGTTTGCCATTGAAGCAGCCATGATGAAAGTATATGGCTCTGAGGCTCTTGATTATGTTGTAGATGAGGGAGTTCAAATTCATGGTGGAATGGGCTATTCTGCCGAAACTAAAGTGGAAACAGCTTATCGTGATGCACGTATAAACCGTATTTTTGAAGGAACTAACGAAATTAACCGTCTTCTTTCTGTAGAAATGTTATTACGTAAAGCATTTAGTGGTGAATTAGATCTTTTAGGCCCAGCCAAAGCTGTTGCCAACGAATTACTTGACATTCCTGATTTTGGTACTGGTGCTGAAGGTTATTACGAAGAAAAACATAAATACATTAAAAACTTCAAAAAAGTTATTTTACTTGTTTCTGGTGCTGCACTACAAAAATTTGGTGCAAAACTAGCTGATGAGCAAGAGCTAATTATGAACGCCGCTGATATTTTAATGGAAACTTATGTTGCTGAATCAATGATTCTTCGTGTAGAAAAACTTGAAGGTATGAAAGGTGAAGAAGCAGTTGCATTATACAAAGATATGATTGATGTATTTGTTTATGACGCTGCTGCTAAAATTAATAAATTAGGAAACGATGGTATTAATAGTTTCGCAACTGGTGATGAGCAAACTGGTATGTTAATGGGAATTAAGCGCTTTACTAAAGTCGCTTCTGTTAATGTAATGCATGCCCGACGCAGAATTGCGGACAAAATAATTGAAGAAAATAAATATCCATTTTAATCCTTAATGTAAGTAATTTTAAGGTTTGGACTAAATTTTAATAGTCTGTTATGTTTTGAGTTAAGCCTGTCGATATTTTGTATCGGCAGGCTTTTTTTATGTAAATTATATCCGCAAGCCCTCGACAGGACTTTACTTACAAACAGTTAATTAGTTCTGATTTCGGTTCACTTAATTAAGTGAGTCCCTGTAAGAACTGAGTGTAAGTTAGTTATATTCACGTCATGGCGAGGAACGAAGCCATCTTTGTATTAAAAGTAAAAATGAGACCAATTGCTTGAGATTAATTCCTTTGTCGCAATGACGATTTTAAATTACAACAATGCTTAAAGAGTCGAATTGTAAAATGAGACTGCTTCGTTCCTCGCAGTGACGCTCTATAACGCACGTCATGGCGAGGAACGAAGCCATCTCTGTTTTAAAAGTGAAAAGGAGAATAATTGCTTGAGATTGCTTCCTTTGTCGTAATGACGATTTTAAATTGCAACAAGCAAACCCTGTAAGATATTAATATGCTGAATGAGATGCTATTGCAACTATATTTTCGGATTTATGGGTTGATATTTTACTATTTCATTTCATTTCTATTTCATTTTAATATTCTCGATTTAATAATTTATTAAATATCTACATAAATTCATCATTAATCTCTTTTTCAATAAGTTCAATCATTTCACTAACTGGTTTAAACTAGGGCTGAACAGAAATGTGCTT
>DAOVUO010000165.1 GCA_030632545.1 Bacteroidales bacterium | reverse complement strand
AGAAAAAGAAAAAAATAGTTTTTGCCAATAACAACGCTTTTCAGCCAGAAATATGCTGATTTTCTTTCTACCTTCTACTAAAAGCTTTCGTCAAATAAATCTCAAAAAAGAGATAAATGACTAGTAAACAATCAAATTCAACTTAATTAAACGTTGTCAAAGTTGCGGTTAATAAATGTATAAAGTGCTTATAATTAAGCACTCAACTTAAAGAACGAACTTTGACAAAGTTCTCGTTATTAAATAATTACAAAAATGCACCGAACTATTGATTTATAATATCTGATTTTTTTGGACTAAATTTTAAATTTAATATCACTTTCATTCACAAAAATCAATTTTTACCAGTCTTTTCAATATGCGATTTTATACTACGAATTAAGTGCTTAATTTTGATATCCTCAACTATATGCTCTTGCGATATTTTATCTGCTTCTGATAAATGTCTGAGCGCATGAGTATATTCGTTTTGCTCAAAATAGATTTTACTTGTAAAATATTCAGTGTCAAATAATTCCTCCCAGTTTTGGTCTGTTTTAAAAAAATCAGAAGCTTTATTCAAATATTCAATAGCTAAATCGTAGTATTTTTTATCATAAAGTAAAGTGCTCACATTAAAATAGCATTCTCCTGCTGCGGTCATATTACCATCATTTTTGTATATCTCCGCCGCAGCACAATAGTATTGCATTGCTTTTTCTTGTTGCATTTTGTATCCAGCTAATTTAGCATACTGAAATTGCAAACCAGCTTGTGAATTTATATCTTCTATATTTTCTGCGAGTTTTATTGCTTCGCCTAAAGTGTTTTCTGCACTTATAAAGTCATTTTTCTCTAACTGTATAGCAATAATATTCTCGTAATGATTGAGTACGTTATATTCTTTGCCAATTTTAGAATCGTAAATTATCGCATCATTATAATATGTAAGTGCTTCGCTGAACTCCCCTTGCTGTTCTGCCACATGTGCTAAATTGCTTAAGTTCATTGCTATAGCTTCGTTTAGCTTCGATTTTTTATTTATCTGAAGAGCTTTGTGGTAAAACTCTTTTGCTTTTGGTAAACTACCAATTTCAAGTTTTAAATTACCAATATTATTAAAAATAGCACCTAACATTATATTATCATTAATTACTTGTAACAGTTCCAATGTTTTAACATAATATCTGTATGCGGATCGTAAATTTCCCAATTTCTGAAAGGCATTTCCTAAATTATTATAAGAATTAGCCATTCCATAAGTATCATCTAGCTTAATTTCAATATTTAAAGCCTTTTCGTAGTATAAAATTGCTTCGTTATGATTTTCTTGGTAATAATTATAGTTGCCAATATTATTATAAGTAATCATTTTACCCCTCAGCAAATCAATTCGTTTGAAAATTTTTAAGGAATGAACATATAATTTATTTGCTTGTTCAAATTCTTGAAATTCGAGAAGTATATTGGCAAAACTATTTATAGCTAATGCAAATAAATACTCATTGTCTGCTTGCGAACTTTTTTCTACTGTTTTTCGATAATAATCAAATGCCTCTAAAAAATTGTTTTCAAATTCGTGTGCTGTACCAATATTTGTAAGTATCTGAATTTGAAGTATTTTATCATCTTCTAAATTTGCTAAATCCAAAGCTTGTTGTAAGTATACAAAACCCTCCTCCGAGTTGGCTAAATAACTGTGAATAACACCTAATTGATTGAGAATTCGCGCTTTAAGCTCATTGTTACTTAAACTTTTGAAATATTCGTTTGCCCTTTCAATTGTAATAAATGCCTCTTTATGATTGCCTTTTAATCTTAAACACAGAGATTTATTAAGTAAAGCTTCAGCAATTAGTTCTGGGTTTCTCGAATCAATTGCTAAATCTAAATTTGCAATACTCAATTTTAGTGCTTGTGAATATTTTCCACGAATAATTTGTAATTGGTTTTGTTCAAATAAAACGGGAATTTTCACCTCAGCTGATAAAGATGAAAGTTTATCAGTTATTTGGTCAATTGCCCAACTACTGCGCTTAAATTGTCCTCGTTTGAAATATATATTTGATAATTTTGTAAATACAAGAGCGAACTCAGTACTGTTCAGCGCATTAACTTCTTTGAGGTAGTTTTCTATAAAGTATTGAGCTTCTTTGTTTTTACCTTTTTTTTGCAGATAATGTGCATTAAAGAGAATATAATTAGTAAATAATTCAGAATTCCTAGTTACATCAATATTTGTAGCTAAATCCTGAATTTGAGTATATAGGTTACTTAATTCATTTACATATGAGCAGTTAAGAGCCTCATTTCCTAAAGAAATTAAGGAAATCAATAATGGCGATTTATATTTTTGATTCGATTTCACAACATTATTCTTTGTTTTAAATATACTAAAAAAATATGAAATACAAAAAGGATGACAAAAGAAATAATTATACCAATACGCTTTTAGTTATTGTAATTGTTTTTACTTTATGAAGTTGTAAGTTTATATATATCCGTCAGTTGGCCGAGTTTGTGATTAGAATAAAAGTCAAAAGAAAAAAGTATTAAGAAAAAAGAGTTTTTGTTATACAATTTTAAAATCAAAACGAGCAATATTTCCGATTATAATACGGAAGTAAACAATGCCGAGAGACTTATAGTTTATACCGTATTCGGGATAAACTATAAGTCTCTCGGTATAGAACCTATAAACGAATGCTAATGAAGTTTACGGGCAATTGGGATAAATACCAATAAATAGGGATTGTCGAAAGCAAGTTTACTATGTATTTTTGTCAAGGATATTATCTTATATCCGTAAGCCCTAACAGGATTGTGCTTACAAACAGTCAATTAGTTCTGATTTCGATTCACTTAATTAAGTGAATCCTTTGAGGGCTGATATGATGAATGAGTGAGTCTTGTAACTATGCTTGCGGATTTATGGTATTATAAAAATAAGTGCATATTTATTGATATCTATTTTGTGTTGCAATTTAAACAATTAAACTACAATAAAATAGAAAATCAATAATCAAAATATAGTCAATTGCTTAATAATGACATTAGCAGATTTAAAAGATAACGAAAGTGGTATAATTACCAAAGTAAAAGGTTTTGGAGCATTTCGTAAGCGTGTTACTGAAATGGGCTTTGTAAAAGGAAAGAAAATTAGGGTTGTTAAATCTGCGCCATTAATGGATCCTGTTGAATATTCTATTATGGATTATGAGGTGTCATTGCGAAGAAGTGAAGCATCTATGATTGAAATTGTAGCAGAAAGTCAGGTAAATCACGCTATAAAAACAGAATTAGCGAATAGTAGAACTGAGCAAATTTTGCGAAAAAGAGCTATTGAGACTGGAAAAACAATTCATGTCGCTTTGGTAGGTAATCCAAATGCTGGAAAAACAAGTTTTTTTAACGTCGCATCAAAATCTCAAGAGCATGTTGGTAATTATAGTGGAGTTACAGTAGATGCCAAAACAACTAGTTTTAAATTTAAAGGATATAGAATTCATCTTACCGATTTGCCTGGCACCTATTCTTTGTCGGCCTATACGCCCGAAGAGCTGTTTGTTAGAAGGCATATAATTGAAACTGCTCCAGATGTAATTATAAACCTTGTAGATGCTTCAAATTTAGAGCGAAATTTATATTTGACAACTCAATTAATTGATATGGATGTAAAGCTTGTTATGGCTTTAAATATGTATGACGAGTTGCAAAAAAATGGGGCAAGTTTAGATTTTATACAATTAGGTAATATGCTTGGAAGCCATATTGTACCTACTGTAAGTTCAAAAGGAACTGGAATTAATAATGTTTTAGACAGGATAATTGAAGTTTTTGAAGACAGAAGTGAGATACAGCGTTTTGTGCGTGTTGATTATGGCCCAAATATGGAACAGGCTATTGAGGACATTACATCATCATTAGACAATTATCCAGCGTTTTCAACACAAGTTTCTCCTCGTTTTGCTTCGCTTAAAATTTTAGAAAATGATGTTGATCGTAAATCTGCAAATAAAAAATACGATTTTGGCGAGAATACTTTAGCCAGATTAAATGAAATTAGAAAGCAAACCGAGCAACGAATAAACGAAGATATTGTATCTTATATTGCTGATTCTCGTTATGGTTTCATTGCAGGAGCACTTCGTCAAACACTTAAAAAATCACCTTTAAACCGAAGGCGAAACACCGATAGAATAGATAATGTTTTAACTCATAAAATATGGGGCTTTCCAATTTTCATGTTTTTTATGTGGCTGATGTTTCAAGCTACTTTTTCTATTGGTGAATATCCCATGGTTTGGATTGATAATGGCGTTGCGGCTTTGAGTGATTTTATGAAAGTAAATATGCCCAATGGAATGCTAAAGGAACTTTTGGTTAATGGAATAATTGGCGGCGTTGGAGGAGTTATAATATTTTTACCTAATATATTAATGCTGTTCTTTTTTATTTCGATAATGGAAGACACTGGTTATATGGCTCGTGCAGCTTTTATTATGGATAAAATAATGCATCGTTTTGGTTTACACGGTAAATCCTTTATTCCATTAATTATGGGCTTTGGATGTAATGTTCCTGCTATAATGTCCACTCGCACGCTCGAAAATTGGAAGGACAGAATGATTACCATGCTAATTAATCCATTTATGTCGTGTAGTGCTCGATTACCAGTTTATATTCTTATAATCAGTGCATTCTTTCCTAATAATAAAGGGCTAATCCTATTCGGAATATACATGTTTGGGATTGCAGTTGCAGGAATTGTTGCATTAATTTTTAAAAATACATTATTTAAAGGGAAAGAAGCGCCATTTGTAATGGAATTACCACCTTATAGAATTCCTACTTTGCGCTCGGGTATGCACCACATGTGGTTTAAAGCAAAAGAATATTTATATAAAATGGGCGGAATTATTTTAGTAGCTTCAATTATTATTTGGGCTTTAGGATATTTTCCGCGTACTCCTAAAGGAATTGAACAATTTGATTTACAGATAAGTGAACTAACTGAAAGTAAAATTGCGTTGTCGGGCGAGAATTCTGTTCATTATGCTGATATGACAAATGAGTTAAGGAAAATGAAGTTGCAAAAAGAAGCATATCGTCAGGAAAACTCGTACATAGGAAAGATTGGACATGCAATAGCTCCAATAATGCAGCCACTTGGATTTGATTGGAAAATGAGCGTTAGTATACTTACAGGTGTTGTGGCAAAGGAAATTGTTGTAAGTACTATGGGAGTGCTTTATCAGGTTGAGAACGCCGAAGAAGATAATTATGGCTTGGCAAGCAAAATTAAGAACGAAAAATATGCAAGTGGCAGTAAAAAAGGGGAATATGTAATGAATAAAATTAACGCATTAGGTTTTATCGTTTTTATTTTGCTCTACTTCCCTTGTATTGCAGTAATTGCAGCTATAAATCGCGAATCGGGCTCATGGAAATGGGCGGCATTGACAGTAGCCTATACTACTGGTATAGCTTACTTTTTTGCTTTTATTATCAATCAAATAGGACATTTAATACTTTAAATAATGATACAGGAAATTATTGCATATTTTATTATAACTTTAGCAGTATTAAAGATGGTTTATTCCGTTTATATTTTTTTATTTTCGAAAAAAAGCAGTTGTGCGTGTGCCAGCGGTGCTTGTAGCTCTAGCGAGTTGAGCAATATAAAGCATCAGGTGCAGATAAATACACAGTATTGGAAAAAAACAGCTTAACTATAAAATTGCAATATTATGAAAAGAAAAATTATTTTGGCTCTTGCTTTTGGAGTATTAGCACAGCTTTCTTTTGCCCAAATCGGGGGGCTTTCTGCTGGTAAATTAGGTTCTTTTAGTGCAGGCTCAGTTCCAGAAAAGGCCATTGAGTTTGAGCCAGCAATGGGGGTTTCTTGGAGTAAAAATTTATTTGATTCCACTCGTGATAAAAGCTCAATTTTTAGCACAAATGATAGTTTGTCTTTTTCAAATGGTTTTTCGTTCCGATTTACTTATGGTGTTTTTACTAATGCGGAAATTGGTGCAATTGTTTCACCTGATATGTCAGAGTTACAAACTGGTGTAAAATATCAGATTTTTGAAAAAGAAGCATCTGCAATTACATTAATGAGTGGTTTCAATTTTTCTTTTGACGACCAAATCAATAGTGATGAAATAATGTCTTATTCAGGCGGTATAATATATAGTTACGAGAATAGTTGGGCACTTGATTTTAATGCACAGTTTTCGCGTTCATTTACATCTGAAAATGCCTATACGGGCTATTTTTTAAGCACTGATATTGGTCATT
>DAOVUO010000376.1 GCA_030632545.1 Bacteroidales bacterium | reverse complement strand
CCCCGTAAGAGGCGGTGTAATTAAATAAGCAAAAGCCTTTTTATTGGAACGCCCTACCCTACCCCTCAATTGATGTAAATCACTTAATCCAAAATTTTGAGCATTGTTTATTATAATAGTATTTGCATTAGGAATATCAAGCCCATTTTCAACAATTGATGTAGCTACAAGTACGTCAAATTCTTCGTTAATAAAATCTACCAATATATTTTCCATCAACTTACCATCCATTTGTCCATGAGCAACAGCCACTTTTATATTTGGGACAATACGTTTGAGGATTTTAGCCATATCGTTAATGTCTCTTACTCGATTATGAATAAAAAACACTTGACCATTTCGCTCAACTTCGTAATTAATTGCATCACGAATTAAATCTTCATTAAAGGAAACAAGTTCAGTAATAATTGGAAATCTGTTTGGCGGTGCTGTATTAATTATCGACATGTCGCGAGCTCCCATAAGAGAAAACTGCAATGTACGAGGAATTGGCGTGGCTGTAAGTGTTAGTGTATCAACATTAACACGTAAAGCTTTAAGTTTTTCTTTGACCGAAACACCGAATTTTTGCTCCTCATCAACAATCAAAAGACCTAAATCCTTAAATTTAATGTCTTTACCAACAAGCTTATGCGTACCAATTATTATATCTAATTTTCCACTTTTCAAGTCCTCAAGTATTTGTTTTTGAGCCTTTGTAGAACGATTTCTACTAAAATATTCAACATTTGCAGGAAAATCAGCCAAACGCTCACTAAATGTTCTGTAATGTTGAAAAGCTAATATGGTTGTTGGCACTAAAACTGCCACCTGTTTATTATCTGCCACAGCTTTAAAAGCGGCACGAATTGCTATTTCAGTTTTTCCAAAGCCAACATCACCACAAACTAATCTATCCATTGGTACAGGTAACTCCATGTCTGCTTTTGTAGCAATTGTTGCTTTTAACTGGTCTGGAGTATCTTCATATAAAAAAGATGATTCCAATTCGTCTTGCAAAAAACTATCAGCGGCAAAAGCAAAACCCTTTTCTTGTAATCGTTTGGCGTAAAGTGCAATTAAATCCTTAGCTATATCTTTTACTTTGCTTTTGGTTTTATTCTTTAAATTTGACCAAGCCTTAGTTCCAAGTTTATATACTTTTGGAGGATCACCATCTTTTCCTTTGTACTTTGATATTTTATGTAATGCATGTAAACTAACAAAAAGTACGTCTTTATCTTTATAAACCAAACGAACGGCTTCTTGCAATTTACCATTAATTTCCATTTTTTCGAGTCCACCAAAAACACCTATACCATGATCAATATGCACTACATAATCACCAGGTTGCAAGGTATTTAATTCGCGTAAAGTTAATGCCTCTTTACCTGATTGTGAATTTGTTTTTTTAAGCTCAAATCGCATATACCGTTCAAAAATCTGATGATCGGCATAAATATTCAATCCTAAATCCTTGTCTATAAATCCCTGATATACAATTGAATTAATTTCCTCATAGGGAACTTCGGCATCTAAATCCTCCAAAATTCGCTTTATACGCTGCAACTGTTTTAAATTAGCACTTAGAATAAAATTTGAGTACGATTGCTCATGCTTATCCTTTAAGTCAGAAACAAAAAAATTAAAGTTTTTCTTGAATGAAACTTGTTCAATAGTGTTAAATTCAATTAATTCAGTTACATCAAAAGCAGTTTTACTAGAAATTTCAATTAATTTAAAATTCAGTAAATCTTTTTTAAATTCTTGACCATTTATAAAACGTTTATTGATAAAATCTTCGCTCAGATGTGTTTTATTTCTATCATCAAAAAAGTTAAGTCGTTCAAGTGTATAAGGTAAATTTTCGGCAATTATTATAGTATCTTTTGAAAAATAATCCAGTATTCCCGTGTAAACTTCCTCTTCTAAATCAATAAAATCAGGTGTAATACTAATTTCTTCCCATATTTTTACAGAAAGCTGAGTGCTTGTATCAAAAGAGCGAATACTCTCAAGCTCATCATCAAAAAAATCTATACGAAAAGGATAATCATTTGAATAAGAAAATACATCAATAATGCTACCTCGTATGGCAAAATCGCCCGCTTCAAAAACAAATTCCTTCCGATTAAAACCTAATTCAAGAAGTAATTCAAGAATAAAATCTTGACCTACTTTTTCCCCTTTTTTTAAAAGAATACTACTATTTTTAAGAGTTTGCTTTGTAACAACTTTCTCGTAAAGAGCCTCGGAATAACTTATTACTATGCTTTCCTTACCAGTAGCAATTTCATTTAAAATTTGAGTACGAATAACGATATTCTCGGGGTCTTTGCTATCGGACTCCTCAAGGACTAGAGCTCGCTTGTAACTTGAGGGCAAAAAACATACATCCTTCTCTGGTAATAAACGTTCTAAATCATTAAATAAATAGGCTGCTACTTCTTTATCAGGAGCGATATACAAAATGTTTTTTTGATTCAACATACTCAATGCCGACAAAACAAATGCTTTGGACGAACCAAATAAGCCAGTTAATTGTATACGTTTTACATCTTCAAGCTTTTTAACTAAATTTTTTACTTGAGGATGCGTTTTATATTGCTCTACTAAATTCCTAATTTCCAAATCTATAAACTACTAAATGTGATTTTACTAATAAGCTCTACCAGCATGCCCTTCTATATAATTAACGAATGACTGATTAACCACTTTATTTCCCCCTGGCGTAGGATAATCTCCTGTAAAATACCAATCACCTAAATCATTAGGACATGCCAAATGTAAATTTTCAATACTTTGATAGATAATTTCAACCTCAGCATTAATCGACTCTACTTTAAGCATTTTAGATATTTTTTTTGAAATCTCATCTGCTGAATATTGTCGATACAAATCTTTTACATAATTCACTACCTCTTCTTTTGGTAAATTTAGCTGAGCTATACACTTATCATAAGTATCATCAATTACTTTTTGCTTATTATCTTCCTTTAATAACTCTATAACTGCTCTAAATGCAATAAAATCACCTAGCTTCGCCATATCAATTCCATAACAATCGGGATAACGAATTTGCGGCGAAGATGAAACTACCACTATTTTTTTAGGCTCTAAACGATCTAAAATACGTAAAATACTCTTTTGAAGTGTTGTTCCACGCACAATAGAGTCATCAATTATTACTAAATTGTCTTTACCTCTTTTTATTGAACCATAGGTAATATCATATACATGGGCAACCAAATCATCGCGAGCCGCTTCCTGCGAAATAAAAGTACGCAACTTAATATCTTTTATTGCTACTTTTTCAACTCTGGGTCGTTTAGATACAATTTCATTCAGCTCATTTTTTGAGAGATTATCTTTTTTGCTCCAAATTTCTTCTATTTGCTTACTCTTAATATAATCCTCTGCACCTTTTACCATTCCGTAAAATGCAGATTCGGCTGTATTCGGAATAAAAGAGAAAACGGTATTATCCAAATCGTGATTAACTGCATCAAGAATCTGCGGTGTAAGTAATTCGCCCAACTTTTTCCTTTCAGCATAAATATCTTTATCACTACCCCTCGAAAAATAAATTCGCTCAAAAGAACAGCTTCGTCTTGTCTGGGCTTCACGAATTTGCTCAATACTAAAGCTCCCATCTTTTTTAATAATTACTGCTGCGCCTGGCGGTATTGGTTTAACTTGCTTTTCCTGCAAATTAAATGCTGTTTG
>DAOVUO010000553.1 GCA_030632545.1 Bacteroidales bacterium | reverse complement strand
GTACATCCAGGCGTTATAGATACAAAACTATTACGTGCTGGCTGGGGTGGTGGTGCACGTATTGAATATGGTGCAGAAACATCTATCTATCTAGCCACTAAAACTTGGGACAAAAATGATTCAGGAAAATACTGGGATGACAAACGAGCTGTAAAATGCTCAGTAGATGCACAAAACAAAGAACTCGCACAAAAACTTTTTACATTAGCCGAACTACAAACTGGAGTAAAATGGCCTCTATAATTGACCATTTTCTATCAGAATAATTATTTCTTCAATCATAGCATCGTCACCTTCTGCATCAAATTCTTTTTTGAGATCAGAACCAAAAATACGTGCTACAGATTGCCAAAAACTGGCAGAAAAACTCCCTTTCAGATTATCAAGAAGCTCATAAGTAGTAAAACCAGTTTGCCTATCTACTAATTTAAGTAAAATCCGCCCTTGCAAAATTGTTAATTTCACCAATTGTCCTTCAAAAGCATTACGTAATTCCTTCTCTTTGGACTTAATAACCCGCTTACGCTCTCTAGGATCATATATTGTGTCTATTTGCGCCTCTATTGCATCTAATTGATATTTAATAATAAGAGAATAAGGATATACTTTTTTTACATAACGAACCAAACGTGTATAACGCCTATATTGCTTTCTACTTATGTACTTTCTGGAGGGGAAAATAATTATTTCGCCAGTATAAATATGTAAAACGGTATCGCCATCGATTACTTTTCCACGAATAAAATAACCATTTTCAATAGCGGCAATCCTTTCCATTAAAGCAACACTATCCCTGTCCTCCATTTTCAAAGTATCACGACTTATAACTCGCTGCGCATTACTTTGTTTAAATATTAGGCTCGTTAGGAGAAGGATTATAAGTTTAAACTTCATTGCGTCAAAAATATAACGTAAATTTGAAACTCTAGTTGTATACTTACATTTTTTTTGAAAAAAATATCTTACAAATAAAACATAAATGCAAATAAAAACGCTGATAATTAGACAATAAACATGCTTATTGAACTCTCTTACTTTAACAAAAAATTAAACTTAAAATATGTTCTCATTTATCAAATTCCACAAATTTATTCTAAGTCTATTGTACTTTAGCCTTATTAGCCTCATATTACAATCTCAAATTATTATTGAAGGTAAAATCACTGGCTTATCAAATATTTACATTAGTGTAGTAGCTTATAATGGTGATAATATACTAAATATTGGTGAAGTTAAACTAAATAGCAAAGGTGAATTTAGTTTCAAAACAAAGAAAAAACAACCAAATGGAATATATACTCTTTATGCCCAAAATTTATTTCAACTTGATTTTATCTATCTAGGCAAAGCAATTGAACTGAATACAAGTGCTGAAAAACCTGCTAGCAATGCCGAATTTCCAAGCTCCAAGGAAAACTCACTCTATCACAAATTCTATAAATCTAGAAATCAATTTATAGCACTTTTATCCTACATAAAACAAAACACTAAACTAGAAAACATTCCTGATTCTATTATTCACAGGCTAATTGAAACTGCTAGTAATAATTTTGTGGCATCTACTCAAACAATACTGAAACAAACAAATAACTTACAGCTTAAAAATATTATTAATGCAATTGCCTACCCCACACCACTAATTGAACAACATGATACAAGTCTCTATCAAAAATTTAAAAAACTTGTTTTTATACAAATGTTAGCTGATACAAATAATCTAAATACTACGCATTTGTATAATACGCCATTTTTAGCTTACAAATTCAATTTACTTTACTACGATTTACTGCAAAATGAATCCAATAGTACAATCAAAAACATCTCCTCGAATATACTTATAAGTATTACAAATACAGAGATTAAACTATATTACATCAAGTTTTTAACTAATTACTTTAAACAATCAGAAAACATTGAATTGCTAGCTTGGTTAAGTAATACAATTCAACTAGAGCAACAATTTAGTGAGCAAATAAAT
>DAOVUO010000113.1 GCA_030632545.1 Bacteroidales bacterium | reverse complement strand
GTCAATTTAAAATTACTAAAGGGACAAAAGAACATTTTTCGCATCCTGTAATAAATAAAGGTAAATTGTATGTCAGGCACGGCAATGTGCTTATGGCTTACAGTATAAAGCAGTAATTGATTTTACGTCATAAATTAAGTTCAAACTATGCTAATTTAAAGTTATGGTGTCGTTTTTTAGTCATTTCCTGAAAGTTTGAACATAGTGAGAGCTTTTTGTGATGATAATACTATTATTTGTAGTGATATGCAGTCTATTATTGATTTTAAAGAGGTAGATCTATAAATACGAAATAAAAACTTAGTCTGAGACTTAATAATATGCAAAAAAAATAAAAATATGACATTTGAATCATTAGGCTTATCGCCAGCTTTGGTTAAAGTATTGGCAGAGCAAAATATTACAAAAGCTTATCCTATACAGCAGGAGGTAATTCCTGCTATTCTGAATAAAAAAGATGTTTTGGGAATTGCCCAAACTGGCTCTGGAAAAACTGCGAGTTATGTATTGCCCATTTTAATGAACTTACAGTCGGTTAGTATTTCTAAAAACAGACATGTAAAAGTACTTGTTTTAGTACCTACTCGCGAGCTTGCAGTTCAAGTAAACGAAGTGTTTCAGTTGTATTCGTCTGCACTTTCTGAAGCTGTGAAATCGTTAGCTGTTTTTGGTGGTGCTTCTATTAATCCACAAATGATTGCTATGCAGAATGTTCATGTTTTGATAGCTACACCTGGTAGATTATTGGAATTAGTTGATTCAAACGCTGTGCATTTATCTGATATTGATACATTGGTGCTCGATGAGGCTGATAAAATGCTGAATTTGGGTTTTAAGGATGAAATGAACCGTATTTTAGATTTTTTGCCTAAAAAACGACAAAATTTGCTGTTTTCGGCTACTTTAAATGATAATATTGAGGCAATTAATCAAATTTTATTGCACAAACCGATAGTTATAAAAATTGAAGCTGAAAAGGATGAATTGGATTTGATTAATCAGGTAGCTTATTATGTTTCGGAAGAAAGGAAAGGTCCATTTTTACGTTATTTAATTAAAAGTGAGAATTTAAAACAGGTTTTGATTTTTACATCATCGGTGTATAGGGCAAATGCGGTGGCACTTAAATTGCAGAATAATGGAATAGACGCAGTAGCTATACATAGTAAAAAAAGCCAAGGTGCACGAACAAAAGCTTTACAAAAATTCAAATCGGGCGAACTAAGAGTATTAGTGGCTACTGATTTAATTGCTCGTGGAATTGATATTGAGTTTTTGCCATGTGTCATAAATTATGAATTACCACGTTCGCCCAAAGATTATGTACACCGAATTGGAAGAACAGGAAGAGCGGAATCGCCAGGTGAAGCGATTTCACTGATTACACCCGATGACCAACATCATTTTAGAATCATACAGAAAAAAATGAAAAAACGTGTGGCAATGCTCGAAAGTGAAAATATTGATTTAAAAGGGTATTAAATGCCAAAATGTAAGTTTATGATGATTATTTTAAGAGGTGTAATTTTTTCGTTGCTTTTTTTTATTGTCAGTTCTTCTTTTGCTCAGAAATATTACTTTGGAGTAAAACCAAGTGTAAATATATCTAATATTGTTTCTAGTACAATTGAGGAACCTCTTTTTTTTTATGAGGAAATATTTTCAATCAAAAGTATTGAGTCTAAAAAAAACATATCGCTTGCACTAGTAGGTGGAATAAATATAAATGAGTCGTTTTCTTTGTTTTCTGAAATTTCGATGGTAAGGAAAGGGATTGTAGTTGATTTAAATTTCATTGATTTAAATTTTTCATATTTATATGATAGCAGTGGTCAAATAATTACTGGCGTTCATGTGTTTGGCTCTGAGGGTTTTGTTAGCGATAATTTTATTATTAATTTGGATTATTTAGTTATCCCAATTCTTTTTAGCTATTCAGCAGGGACAAAAATAAAATTCCGTATTTTTTCTGGTGTTTATTGGAGTTTTCTTATGAATGCAGATGGTAGTGGTAATTCATTTCCAAGAATTGATGGAAATGTGGATTTTGATTCATCTTATTTTGTACAAGACCCTATGATAAACTATTTTAAGAAACATATATATGGATTAAGGCTTGGGGCAGGTTTTGATATGAATGTAACGGATAGATTGGTTTTATCACCTAGTTTTAGTGCTGATATTGACTTAGAAAACAATGGATTTACGCACCAATTAGCTTCGACTTATGGTTATTTTAGTAGCTCTAATATTTCTGTTGGATTTTCTGTTGGTTGCAAATATTTATTGAAGAAAACAAATTAGATATAGGATATGAATTATATTAAGTTAGGTGTTTTGCTTATTGTAATGTTTGTTGGGAATCGCCTTGTTAGTCAAAAGGCTGTATTTGTTGGTGTTAAGTCAGGGCTTACATTAGCAAATATGCATTTTGAAAAAGCTGACGAGCAATTGCCATTTAATTTATTTGTTAGAGACATGAATCCTAATGTAGCTTTTGCGTATTCTTTTTTTAGTGAATTTAGATTAGCAAAACGCTTATATTTCCGATCTGAATTTGAGTTTATTACGGCTAGAACTAAACTGAATAGTTATGGTTTAGAATATGGCCGTGATTGGTTTGAGTCTGATAATGGGAATTTAAAGTTAAATTATTATTCTGTACCTTTTTATTTGCAGATAAAACTTGGAAAAAAGGCGCAGTATTTCTTTAATATTGGCTCGTATTTGAGTTATGTTCATGCAGCAAGTATTTCTGGTAGTGGTGTTTATCACGTTGAAGGGAGTATGGTATATGTTCCTGATGAAGTTACCAGTTGGCCTGAAGATATAAACGAAGAATTTTCTATGTATCTTAAATATCCATTTTGGGGCTTAGGGCTAGTATTTGCTTATGAATTTCCAATATTTAATGATGCTTTTTTGCAAGCAGGGCTTGAAGCTAAGGCCGATATCACAAATAATCAATTTGAAATGGAAGATTGGCGAAATATGCATGATAGGTTTAATACATATTTAAATTTTACAGTGGCAATAAAGTATTCATTGTAAAGGGTTTTCATTAAGTTTATTTGATTTTATAGTGAGGGTTTCGCTTTAAGCGAAGCCTTTCCTATAAAATTAAGCTAATAAAAGGCTCTTTCCCCGCAAAAACTATTGGAATTTTTATTATGTTTTGTGGACTTATTTTATTGTCAATTAATTCGTTATAGTATTTGTTTTTATCTATTTGATTTAATGCATGTTTTAGCGTTTTATTAATTCGTTCATAAAATTCCTTGTCAGACTCTTTTCCTTTTTGTTGCTCTATTTGCTTTATCTCTATAATAACTCCATTTTTCGCCTTGTCGTGTGGAATTAGCATAATGTCATACCTTCCGTTACCACTTTCTTTGTTTGACTTTATTATGTAATCATCACCTATAATTGCTAGTAATCCAAGTATATACGATTGATAAACATATTCATTATTCTTAGCTGTATCGTAATAACTAAAGGTATCGCCTATTATTTGTTTAAACCCATGTTCAAACTCAATTATCCGATTGTTTATTAGATGATTGGTAGTGTTTTGTAATAGCGATTTAATTATTTTTATGTCAGTTTTAAGCCAGTCTATTATAGTATCTTGAAAAATAGTTTTTATCTCATAATTTGGAATTTGAATTTCATATTCTTTTCTTGAAGTTTTATTTTTTACTGTTAAGTAGCCGCTATAGCTTAATAAAGTCCATAATAAATCTGTATCCCTTTTTAAATCAGGAAATACAAAGTTTTCTTCAATATCTTTTATTATTGCTTCATTATTAATTAGTTTTAGAATTTCTTGTCTAATATTATTAGCATTTTTCTTTTTTATTTCATTTTTAATTAATTCGTTGGTACTTGTATTAGTCCAAAAGGTTTTAAACCCATCTTCGGGATGTAGTACGAAATTTAGAATAGACCATGGATTATAAATACCTTCTGTTCTTCCAAATTTATAGCCATCGTACCATTTTTTAATTTGATTATATTGTGTTTCTACTTTAAAATCAGCTATTATTTTTTTTACTTCTAGCTCTGTAAACCCAAATTTGTCAGAAAATTGATTGTCAAGTATGGAATGAACGCTCAAATTATTAAGTCCTGAAAAAATACTCTCTTTTGAAACCCTAAGTATGCCAGTTATAACACCTTTATAAAGAGTTGAATTGTCTTTAAATGCCCCACTCAATAAATTACGCATAAAGGAAATTACTTCCTCATAAAACATATCGTATGCAGATTGGATTGGCGTATCGTATTCATCTAATAAAATAACTACTTTTTCATTGTGAAACTTTTGCAGATATTTGCTTAGTTGTTTTAAACTATTCTGATAATCAGTGCTTTTTGCTGTTTTTCTTAATATCTTTAAATATTCTTCTTTTTCATAATTCTTTAAGTTGTTTTTTTCAAGTAGATAATCGTGTTTAGAATATAAATTTGTAATTTCTGAAACTATTTGTTCGTAACAATCTTCCCAAGTATTTGCTTTTGCATCTTTAAAACTTAAATAGATTACTGGATATTTACAGCAATGCTTCTTTATTTTGCTTTCTGTTTTCCAAATTTTAAGTTTTGTGAATAATTTTTTGTTTTCAGGCTCATTTTTATCAAAAAAATATTTCAACATTGACAAATTCAATGTTTTTCCAAAACGACGAGGGCGCGGAAATAATAGAACGTTTTGCTGTGTTTTTATGAGTTCTTCAATTAGTAAAGATTTATCTACAAAATAATTATCATTTTCGATAATATTTTTGAAATCGGAATGACCAAGATTTAATTCTTTCATTTTAACTAATTTAAAAAAAACTAGATACAAATTTACTAAATTTTACTTAAGAATTTTGTATTCACCTATTTAATTATTGCTACGAAAGGCTCTCAAGAATGTTTTAGATAGAGCAAATTCTTTTTCTACATCTTTAATTTTTAGAATGCATATCAATTTGTTAGGAATAACTTCGTGTAGATACTCAATGTTTATCAGATAGCAATTTTTGATGAATTCCTGCTAATTATGAGTCAATTAAGGATTGTTAGAGTTTCTCTTTTAGTGAGTGAAATGAAAAA
This sequence comes from Bacteroidales bacterium, assembly GCA_030632545.1. Classification (GTDB taxonomy): domain Bacteria; phylum Bacteroidota; class Bacteroidia; order Bacteroidales; family DYOH01; genus DYOH01. The sequence continues at coordinate 2,452 of DAOVUO010000113.1, read as the reverse complement.
AAAGTATTGATAGCTATAGATTTATTATAAAATAATCGTAATTTCCACCAAAATAAATGCTTAAAATATGAAAAAATTTACATTATTAATGCTTCTTTTATTTGCATTATTTCAAGTACAAGCGCAAGAAATTGCTGAAACCGAAAAGAAGGGTTTTTTGATAGTCGCAGCAGGAACAAACTATGAGGCAATGAAAACTTTAGCAGTGAAAGCCTCTGAAAACTTAAATTACAAACTCGATTATAGAGGTTTAATTAAGGACGAAACCTTAGGTCTTAGTATTAATGAGGAAGAGTGCGAGCAACATGGATTTGAGTTTCCATCGTATATTGCACGTGGTCGTTCTGATGATGGAAATTACGTGTCGGTTGAATATACTAATGCTTACGAAGGTTTTACACCTGGATATTACATTTTAGTAGTGTCAAGTTATGCAAAAGGAAGCAACGAATTAGCAGAATCCCTGAAATTTGTAAAAACACATTATAAAACAGCTTATGTAAAATATGCCGATATTTATGTGGGCTGCATTCATTGATTTTGTTTAAGCGAAACTATCTACTGACTAATAAATTTTTTTCAGGTAATCAGTAATTGCTAAATATATTACTTAAGAATGAGCAATAAGTTGATTGCAATATACCATATCAGTGCGGTATAACTGTAAATTGAACTCAAAATATTGATAATTATGCTAAAGATTGAGCTAATTCAGAATGATATAACTAAAATGGATGTAGATGCAATTGTTAATGCGGCAAATAATAGTCTTTTGGGTGGAGGAGGTGTAGATGGTGCAATACACAGAGCTGCAGGAAGTTTTTTGTTAAAGGCTTGTAAACCATTAAACGGTTGTGAAACAGGTGATGCCAAAGTTACGCCTGGTTTTAAATTGAATGCTCAGTATATTATTCATACAGTTGGGCCTGTTTGGAATGGCGGTAAGTATGAGGAAGAAAATTTACTTATTTCTTGCTATAAACGTAGCCTTGAAATTGCTATTGATTTGCAAGTAACTACAATCGCTTTTCCGAATATTAGTACAGGGGTTTATGAGTTCCCTAAGGATAAGGCTGCTTTAATTGCAATTAATACTGTAAGAGAATTTTTGAATGAGAATAAAAATTCTATTGAAACAGTATATTTCAATTGTTGGGATGATGAAAATTATGAGATATATAATAGTTTGTTGGAAGTGTAGATAATTTTAGCCAAAACTTTAAGTTTTGGCTAAAATATTAATTTATGATATGTTGAAATTCTTAATTTTTGACATAAAATTTCTCATTTCGCTGTCTTTTCCAGTTGCAAGAATGGTTGGTAAACTAAGTAGCAGATTATAAAGTTTTTCAGTTGTTGGTTTGGTGTCACCATCATCTTTTCGTACTGTAAAACGGTATTTAGCACGTGGATTTAATCCTCCTAAAAGTATTTTCTTATCTATCAAACCATCATTAAAAGCATTCATTGCCACTTCAGTCTCATAAAAATCATTATCCTCGTCAATAAGCCACATTCTTGTTTTCCATACTTTTACTACTTCGCCTGTGCGGTCTTGAAGGACTGGAATTCGCCATACTTTTTTAGCCATAATCTACTATTTCAAATTTATGTATTTGCAATATACGTTTTTTGGTATAATAGTTTAAATATTATCATTATTTTTTGAAAGATTCAGTTGCCTGTTTATATTCTTTATCAAAATTTGCAAGCTCATTTTGTTTTTTTTCTTTATCCCAATTTAGGAACTCAGCCATAAAATCAGCTACTAAATCTACTTCATTAGGAATTTCTTTTACAAAAAAGTGAATTTTTCCAGTACGACGAGCAAAATAATCATCTAAACTTGTAGCCATTTCGTTAAAAATAGCATATCTCACTTCAGCTTTAAGCCAACTTTTTTTTGTATTGCGCATTTCAACATAATAATCAAATGCTCTTTCAATTAAAGTGTCAATATTTTTTCCGTATCTATAAAACAGATTTTTAAAATCTTCAACTGAAATTCCTGTTGCTTTAATTTCGTCGTATTTTGCATCAGCATATTCAATTAAATAGTGCATTTCTGGCGGAAAATTAAATTCTCCTCCCGAAAGTTTTATCTTTTTAGTAGTACATTTTTTAAATTTCCTGTCTGTTTCTTCCGAAATTCTATCAACAATTTCGTCCACAACTTTTTTTGCCATCACCCTATATCCAGTTAATTTTCCACCTGCAATTGAAATCAGACCTGAATCGGAATAAAATATTTCATCTTTTCTTGAAAGTTCCGAAGGGTCTTTGCCTTCTTCGTGAATTAATGGTCGAATACCTGCCCAAACAGATTCTATATCATTTATTTGTAAGTTTGCAGTAGGAGCAATCCTATTTATCGCATCTAGTAAATATTGAGCATCTTTTTTTGTAACATCAGGATTATCAAGACTTTTAGTGAAATTTGTATCTGTAGTGC
>DAOVUO010000411.1 GCA_030632545.1 Bacteroidales bacterium | reverse complement strand
TTAAAACTTCTGTACACTTTTGCTTGCATTGCCAAACGTTCTTTTTCTACACGAATCTCCTCTAATACCTTCTCATATTCTTCTTTGCGAGCGTTTGGTGGCACTGCAACCAATACTTTTAAGGGGATTACAGCTTTTACATGTAAATTCACTTTTTTATCACCATAATCATCAAGTTTCATTAAATAATTATTATTTCCCAAATATTTAAGCTCATTTACACGAGATTCTTTTGTTTTCACCCAGTACGGAATTCGTTGATTATTCATTGTTTTCCATAGCATTTCCCATACAAAAAATTTCATGCCTCTATATTTTAACTCTGTCCAACGTCCACCATATACTTTAGTCATTAGCGCACCATAGGATTCTATTTTCCGCTTTATTTTTTTACTATTTCTATTTTTATTAATAGCATTATAATTATTGTTAAACATTACATCCAGTGCGGCATCATAATTTAAAACAAAGCTTGTTTTCTTGTCCAAAGGAAAAGCATCTTTAGATTCTAATTTTGTGATATTTTCCTTAATTACTTTAATTTCAGTATTTATTTCAGGTGGTGCATTCCCTTTATAATTCCAAACTCCGCTATTGTCGTCCATAGCGTAAAAATTGTAATTTTCTTTAGAATTATATGATGCCATTTTAACATCAATTGTGCTACTATCCTTAATTTGCAATACTTTTCCATTTTGATAAGCACGGATTTCAAACATTCCTGCAGTAGTTAGACTTCCATTTATATTTGTGGAATCATAATTAAGATGTGCGCCTGCTAAAAAAACTTCTTCGGCTCGATGAAATTCTCTGTACTTCAAATTAATCTCACCAGTTATAATATTCCCTACAGAATCAGTCCAAATATTAGAAGGGACAAAAAGTTGAGTCCCAGTAGAGTAAACAAAAGTATCTGCATCTTGTGCATTTTGTGTAAAAACAGTGTATTCTGGATTAAAATCGGGAAAAGGTGGAGTTACCGAGAATTTTTCAGCCGAATCGTTGGTTTTACATTGCCAAAAGAAAATACTCAACAGAACTAAGAAAACAATTTTAGAATTTTTCATTTTTAAATAGTTTAGTAATTACGAAAAGGTAAAGTTTCTCCATTAATTCATTGAGTTTAATAAATAATTATTTTACTGTACTTATTTTGATAAAAATCCAAAGCAATATCTGCATAAACAAATTGTTCTCCCGGAAAAGTTTCGCCATAAGGGAAAAACGCTTTTGTCGTATATGCCTTTATTTCTGATGTTTTACGATTAAATCCATGATTATATGCTGATGCTAAAAAACGCAATTCCTCAAGCTTTGCCCATTCCATAATTTGATGTTTTTTTCTGCTTATATCGTAAAAAGCACAGGCATAAATTAGCTGATATTCTATTAATTGCAGTCTCTCAACACGTTTCCTTCTAATAAAATCATTATCTGAAATTGAATATGCTAGGCTTTGATATTTTTCACATAAAATACTATCTTTCATTAAACAACTATCAATTGCTTCAATAAAAGAAGGTTTCATTTGAAAATCACCAATAGAAAAATCCACATAATCACTCCCCATGTCAACATAAGCCATAGCTAAAGCCTTTGTTTCAAAATAATCTCTAAATATTGAATAACGAATTCGTTCGGGGAAAAGCACAGATAGCAATACATCGGACTCGACTTGATAATTTGATGTAGTTTCTATAATAAGCTCACTATTAATTTTCACAAAATCCAAAGCATCACTATAATCGTCACCAAAATGTTTTTCAAAATCTGGTGATTCATGCACAATCGCAAATAAAAAGGAAAAACTTATTATGAATCTAAACATACTATTGCTTTTACTTTGTGAAAAAACTTTCTGCCATACTTATTCTACCAAAATATTTAGTAAATTGCGTCTAAAGTTTGAACTACAAAATTTAAACGCATGAACTTGAAACAAAATTTTGTTTACCTATTTATTTTATTTTCAGGACTTTTATTTTTTTCTTGTCAGAATGAGCAAAAGACCGATGAAAACTGGACTTTATCGCAAAAATTATCTGCACTTGAAAATGTTCAAATAATGACAGAGAAAGGCAACGAAATTTACCCACAATCATATAAATTGCTTATTCGTCAGCCTATAAGTCACAAAGACACGAGTTTAGGCTTTTTTTGGCAAAAAGTATATTTATCGCACAAAAATTTAAACCGACCAACTACAATAATAACTGAAGGTTATACAGCAAATTATAATTATATATCTGAAATTGCAGATTTTACACAAACAAATCAAATAATTGTAGAACATCGCTATTTTGGCGAATCAAAACCTGATAGTTTACTGTGGGAATATCTAAATTTAGAACAAGTCACAGCAGATTTACACTATATTAAAGAGCTTTTTGCTACAATATATACCAAAAAATGGCTAAGTAGCGGAATTAGCAAAGGTGGGCAAACATCCATTGCTTATAGCTATTTTTATCCAAAAGATGTTGATGCAAGTGTGCCCTATGTTGCACCACTTACGCTTGAACGAGAAGATTCACGAATCCCAACTTTCATTAAAAATATTCCAGGCAATGAGTTAAGCAGAAAAAAAGTGTATGATTTTCAAATTTTATTACTAAAAAACAAGAAAAAGCTTCTTCCTGCTTTTAAAAAGCTTGCGAAATCAAAAGCTTGGACTTTTAATGCTGTAGGTGGAATCGAATCGGGATTTGAACATGGCGTTCTTGAGTTTTCGTTTGCTTTATGGCAATGGGGCTACAGTATTGATAAAATCCCTGAAAATATTGAAAATGTAGATTCCTTAATGAGCTACTTGAGTTATACCGACCCTTTTAGCTTTTTTAGCGACAATGATGCTGAAAATTTACGTCCATATTTTTATCAAGCTTTAAGCGAAATGGGTATATATACTTACGATACAGAGCCATTTTCGGAACTATTGGATTATGCACAAAATCCCAATTTTGAATTTACTATGGAAAATAAAATTCCTACAAATTATAGTAATAAACTTAATATTGAAATTAACAACTGGGTAAAAAATAGTGGAAACAACTCTATTTATGTTTATGGTGGCTACGACCCTTGGTATGCAGCTGCTGTTGAGTTAGATTCTTTAAAAATTAATTCGATAAAACTTGTAAAACCTGATGGTTCGCACCGTACTAGATTGCATGATTTTAGCGAAAGCAAACAGCGTGAGATAAAGGATAGTTTAGAAAAATGGTTAAATACTACAATTGAATAAGCATTGTTTATGCAATAGACATCTTTCTAGTTAGTATTTATGCAGCATATCTTAAATTTACTAATCCTGCAACAGCATTCCATACTTTACCGTAATTTTTATGTTTACCTC
>DAOVUO010000351.1 GCA_030632545.1 Bacteroidales bacterium | reverse complement strand
TTCAGAATCAATAATTTGTATTGTAGAACTCCAGAAACTGAGTGTTTCCATATTGATATTTGCTTGTTCAAAAAGGCAATGGTTGATATAAAAATTACTGTTTTTTAATTCTGAAGCTTCAAAACTTATATCACCATGAAAAAAGCGGCAACGGTTAAAGTTCACTTTTCCCGTTCCAAAATTTACGGCTCTAAAATCAACACTATCGCTACCAAAATTTGTTCTATCAAAAATCAGGTCGCCTTGATCAAATTCTGCAAAATGAAAGTCTATTTTTCCTTTCCCAAATTCTGCGAGTTTAAAAGATACTTTTCCTGAACCGAAATTAGTATTTTTGAACGAAACTGCACCATTGCCAAAATTTGTGTGAATAAAATTTATAGTACCTAAGCCAAATTGGGCACTCATAAATTCAATTTTACCTCCTGAAAAATGTGTTGATCTAAAATTAACGGAACCTTCTCCAAAATTGGTTTTTTCGAATATAACTTCGCCTTCGTTAAAATTTACATTATTAAAATCTATCCTGCCTTTTCCAAAGCTCGCTACCTTAAAGCTCTTACGACTTTTTTCAAACTTTGCTCCATTGAATAAAACATCACCATCGCCAAAGTTTGTATTTATAAAAAGTACATTTTCTGCTTCAAATTTAATGTTTTGAAAATTTTTTGTTCCTTTTCGAAAAATAGAATTTTTAAATGAAAAATCTCTACTTTTTATTATTGTTTCCGAAAAATCAAATTCTCCACTAAAAATCAAAGAGTTCTCAAATAAACAGGTCTTTGAAGTTATGATTAAAGATTTGAAGTTTCCTTTTTGTAGAAAAACTGAATGACTGAAATTAAAAGAATTTTCTACTTCAATATTCTCTAAATCTATTGATTTTGAATGATTTATAAACGAACTTTGAATGTCAATTCCTTTGATTTTTAGTCGTTTTTCATCAGAGATTTTTCTTGAAGAACGATAATCTTTCAGATTAAAACTTTCGATATAAACATTTTTAAATTGAATTGGATTATCCTTATCTAATAATTTATAAATATCTTCTGAATGAATTTGCTTTAATTCAATTTCCTCAATGGTATTTTTATTTGCATCCATTAAAGCTATTAAAACATTATCATTTGTCGATTGATTTTGGCTATTGATTTTCCATGAAAAGAATTCCCTCGTCATTCTGTTTTTTATGCAAATTACAACTTTTTTTTGAAAATAAACATATAGTTTGATTTGTTCTATTAGTTTTCGTAATTTGCGTATATATATAGTTTTAAAAATGAGACGTAATATTCAAATTTTCATAGTATTTCTTCTTTATTTCCCATTTGCAAGTTATGCACAAACAGAACTTTGCGATCAATTTACTAATTTCGACAAATTCAATACATATTATTGCGACGAGTGTCCAAATCTTGTTAATACTGAATTTCAGCATTATATTTCATCAGAACTAAACTTTGAATTAGATGTTCCAGCATCTTTTAAAATAGTAGAATTTTATAAGGATAATAAAATATTGATATATGATTCTTTAGCTAGTAAAAACAATAAAAGTATAAATGTCAGCCTATTAGACAATAATTTAAACACAAGTTTGGATGCCTTTTTCTTAGAATATATCAATATTTTTTTTGAGAATTTTATTTTGGATGAAAATCAATTTTTCAATTACGGGAATTTTCAATCACTTACTCATGAGGGTCGCTACCTTTACAGAAGCTATTCTCAGGGTGAAGATAATTTATTTGAATTGAGTATTTTTTATTACAAGCGTCCTAATATGTACTTAGTTCGTTTTATGGGTTTTCAGAACAATTATTATGAATTATTATGCGAGTATTTGCCTGTTGCTTATAGTTTTAAATCTGAATCTAAGTAGTTTTTTTACGAATAATTGAAATGCCATCGCGAAGTGGTAAAATAAAGTTTTCAACCCTATTATCTTTTATGATTTTGTTGTTAAAATCAACAATCCCTTTTGTGTACAGGTCGTTTTGTTGAATTGCTTCAATTACTTTTTCACCCCATAAAACATTATCAGCAATAATAAAACCTCCTGGTTTAAGTTTATCTATTACTAAATCATAATATTGAGAATAAAGACGCTTATCGGCATCAATAAAAACCAAATCGAATTCCATTTCCATACTTGGAATAATTGTTAAAGCATCGCCAATATGTAATTTGATTTTGCTTTCAAAATCTACTTTTTTTATATACTTACGAATAATGCTTTCTAGTTCGTCATTTATTTCTATTGTATGTAGAACACCATTTGGGCTTAATCCTTTTGCCATACATATAGCAGAATAGCCAGTATAAGTTCCTAACTCAAGAATAGTTTTGGGCTGAATCATTTTACTAATACTCTCTAATAGTTTTCCTTGAATATTGCCTGAAAGCATTCTAGGAGCTAATACTTTTAAATGAGTTTCTCTGTTAAGTTCCTTTAGTACATCATCTTCGGGTGTCGAATTTTGATTAATATAATCATCTATTGTCATTTTTTATACTTTATTATTTGGTAAATAAGCTAGAGAAGCATAGGTGTCAAAATTAAATATTTCATTTGCAACTTCCATTATATCAGAGGGTTTTATGCTTCTAAGTTTCTGTATTATTTGCTCTATAGGTTCTATTGAGTCAGAAAACAATAGTTCTTTTCCATTATGATTCATTAAAGATTCGGGGTATTCCAATGAGATAGTCATTTGGCCTTCCATTTGGCGTTTAAGTCTTGCTAATTGTACTGTTCCAAGTGAATTATTTTTTAATTTATTTAATTCTTTTTTTATTAAATTAATTATTTTTTCTCTATTTTTTATATCAGTAGCAAAATAAATAGTAAATAAAGCAGAATCGCTAAATGAGCTTAATGTTGATTCAATAGTATATGCTAAACCTTTTTTCTCACGAATTTCCATATACAACTTTGCGTTTAGCGAATTTCCTCCAAGGTACGAAGATAATAAATCAAGAATGTAAGCTTTGGGGTGATTAATGGGATAAGCGCGCCATCCAATAATATTATGAATTTGATTTACTGCACGTTCTTTAAAAATTATTGGAATATTCGTTAAAATAGGTTTCTGACGTATTAATTTAGTTGCGTTTGAGCTTAAATGTCCAAAATACTTATTTACAAGCATGTCTAATTTGTTCATTGGGATATTTCCTGCAGTACTTATCACCATACGTTCAGGGTGATAGTGTTTTTTTACAAATCTTTTTAATGCTTCAACACTTGCGGTTTGAATACTCTTTTTTGTGCCCAGAATATTTTTTCCTAATTCGTGGCCAGCAAACATCTGTTCCTCAAATTCATCAAAAATTGCCTCAATTGGACTATCTTCATAACCAACTAATTCATCAATAATTACTTCTTTTTCACGCTCTATTTCTTTTTCGGGAAAGGACGATGCGAATAAAATATCCTGAAATAGCTCTAATACTCGTTCAAAGTATTCGCTTAAAAAGGTGGCATGCAAACAGGTGTATTCTTTTGTGGTATAGGCATTTAAATCGCCACCAACATCGTCTAGCCTGTTTAAAATATGAAAAGTTTTGCGTTTTTTTGTTCCTTTGAAAAGAGCATGCTCGGTAAAGTGCGAAAAACCTTCTTCGCCAATTTTTTCATCACGAGTTCCTACTTTTATAATTATACAACAATGTGCCACCCTTCCAGTGGAAGATTGATGCACCAGTTTTAATCCGTTTTTTAATTCTCGCTGTTCGGTCATTTCTAAAAAATTGCTGCGAAATTATAAAATTATTCAAGAGTATATAGAATCGTTTTCTATTTTATACAATTAATAACGTATATGTACTGCCTCCGACTCTTGACTTTCGAATATTCCGCACTTTACTTTT
>DAOVUO010000375.1 GCA_030632545.1 Bacteroidales bacterium | reverse complement strand
TCAAAAAAAGCATTGGAAGCTTGTATAAACAAAAGCTTATAGAAATAAAAGAAAACGGAATTAAGCTAAAATACAAAAAATCATCTAAATAGAAATACTTTTAATCAAGTTCAGCTTAGGGATTGTTCCAAAATAACTTGACGCTTTCAACTTGTTCTTTTGCCTTTTAACTCCCTTGAAAGTTCTTTACATAGCTCGCTATTCGCAGATTTTTCAACTTGTTAAAAAACAAAATAACTTGGATTAAAATTGTCAATTTATTCCATCACAATCCCTTAGTATTTATAATAACTATTTGAAAAATTGTATTCAAATTATACTGATACACCAGTTCGTTTGAAACTATAAAAAAGCACAATTGTGTTCGGCAGTCAGCTCTTGCCGCCATCGGATTATTTTTTAGAGGCTTTGCCACGTTTACTCCAACAAGGCACAAATTGCGTTTGCGTTTGAACACTACTAAATTTGCAATTCGGATAATACGGGGAAAATGCATATTTTAATGCAAAAGTTTTTTGAAAATGGAAGTATCTCAGCTATGCTGATAAAAGAAAACAGCTTTATAAAAAAACGGCTTTTTTTCGACTATCTCACCAGCTATTTTTTTCATACAACTAACAGTAAGCCAAATAGCCTCGTATGGATTGACCTAGTGGGTCGTCAATGAAAAAAAGAAAGTTCAATTGTATTTTCTCTTTTTTTGTTTTAAGAAGTTAGCTTGCTATAGCAGGGCGGAATTACAAATACAGTCCATCGAGGTGGACAATAAAGTACTGAGATTTTTTTAAAAACTACATTTTTAGTGTATTTGTTAAACAATAAAAATCTAAAAAATGGCTACATTTACAATTAAAATAGATTTTAGAAACAAGTTGGCTAAGTCATTTTTCGAGTTTCTTAAAAATTTTGCAGAATCAAATTCTTTCGTTGAAATAGAACGGATAGATGATGATAGTTTTATTGCAGGACTAAAAAAAGCAGGAAAGGAAATATCAGAAGCGAAAAAAGGGAAGCGCAAATTGCAGACAGCAAAAGATTTTTTAAATGACTTATAAAAATACAATTTACTTATGGCGTTGCCATAAGCTACTAAAAAAGCTGTTTCAGAGCTTGTTTTAACTTCGTAAAGTAGAACCATGTATGAATTAGTAGCCCGTTATTATTTATCTGGATACATTTCGTTTAATCTATCGGCCATAGCATCTGCAAGTTCTATGCACATTGCAATAGAATTTTTTTCTGGCGCACCTCTTGTTTCGGGTGAATTAGCAACTAGTTCCCAATCCATAGATTGCGCCCATTTGTTAAGTCCTTTTACCCCAGCTTTATTCCAACCAGACGAACCGAATGTACCTAATAATCGGTCTTTAATTTCAATATCTTCCAGTTTACGGGTAATATTCTCAACAGGCGGAAAAATCCCACCATTATATGCGCTACTACCTATCAAAATTCCTCTATAATGCCAAATTTCACTTAAAATATAAGACAAATGTTTTCTTGATGCATCATAAATTTTAATGTCTCTAATTCCTCTTACAGATAATCGTCGGGCAATAATATCAGCCATTTGCTCGGTATTGCCATACATTGAACCATAAACAATTACAACACCCTTTTCCGCCTTGTAAGTCGCCCAATCCTGATACAATTTTAATACCCAATCAATTTGCGAGCGCCAAACAGGCCCATGTGTAGAGGCTATATATTTAAGTTTAATTCCTTTTAGTTTATCAAGAGCTTTAATCACCATTTTTGAATATTTGGCCACTATATTTGAGTAGTACCTACGCATTTCATCAATATAAAAATCCATATTGAGCTCATCGTCGAAAACTCCTCCGTTTAATGTACCAAAACTACCAAATGCATCACCCGTAAATAGCACTTCTTCGGTTTCCTCGTATGTCATCATGGTTTCGGGCCAATGCAACCAAGGTGTTATAATAAATTTAAGCTGATGTTTTCCTAAATTAATTGTATCACCATCAGTAATCAAAAAATGGTTTGTATTAATATTATAAAGTCCCCGTAAAAGTACAAAGGTCATTTTATTACCTACTATTTTAATATCTGGATTTTCCTTTAATATTTCCGAAATTCCACCAGAATGATCTGGTTCCATGTGATTAATAATTAGATAATCAATTTTGCGTTCGCCAATTATATCGTGTATGCGATTAAGGTATTCATCAATTTTACTTTTTTCAACTGTATCTATTAAGGCAATTTTTTCGTCAACAATAATATACGAGTTATAAGATACGCCATTATCAAGAGGCCATAGATTTTCAAACAAATGTGTTTTTCTGTCGTTTACACCCAACCAAAAAATATCGTCTGCTAATTGTATCGAATTATACATTATAATAAATTTAAATTTCTGAATTTCAGCACAAAGGCTATTTCTCTCAAAAGCCAAAATTACGCTTTTGAACAAAAATATGCAAATGCTTTATAAACTATTTCACAAAAGGTTTATTTTTATTGATTATCAAATAAAGGTTTACTTTTGTAGCAAATCAAAAAAAAATATCCAATGCACGATTTATCGCCTGCTAAAATATTTTCCGGTATTGCTTCAAAATATTTAGCCGATGAAATTTGTCAAAGTTTTGGCATTAACTTAGGAAAATCAACCACTGCACGTTTCAGCGATGGTGAATTTATTACTTCCTACGACGAAACTGTAAGAGGCAGATATGTTTTTATTGTACAATCTACTTTTGCGCCTGTTGATAATTTGTTTGAATTATTAATGATGATTGATGCAGCACGTAGAGCATCTGCGTATAAAATTGCAGCAGTAATTCCTTATTTTGGTTTTGCTCGTCAGGATAGGAAAGATAAGCCTCGTGTAACAATTGGGGCAAAAATGATGGCTAATTTATTGCAAGCTGCTGGAGTTGACCGTGTAATGACAATGGAATTGCATGCTGATCAAATACAAGGTTTTTTTGATGTACCTGTTGATCATTTGTATTCTTCGTCTATTTTTATGCCACACATTAAAAGTTTAAATCTTGATAATGTAGCAATTGCATCACCAGATATTGGTGGTTCTAAGCGTGCTAATGTTTATTCAAAATACCTAAAAACAGATTTAGTAATTTGTCATAAAACACGTAAAAAAGCTAATGTTATTGACCAAATGACTGTAATTGGTGATGTTGAGGGAAAAAACATTATTTTGATAGATGATATTATTGATACAGCCGGTACTATTACAAAAGCTGCCGATATGATGCTGGAGAAAGGGGCTAAAAGTGTTCGTGCCATGATTACTCATCCAGTACTTTCGGGGCCAGCTTACGAACGTATTCGTAATTCGTCACTTGTTGAATTAATTACTACAAATACAATTCCTTTAAAAGAGGATTGTGAAAAAATAAAAGTTATTTCGGTAGCCGACTTATTTGCTGATGTTATAAAGAAAGTTTATAATTATCAGTCGATTAGTTCAAGCTTTTTAATTTGATTTTTTCTACTTAGCTTATAATTAAGACATAAGCTTTTTACAAACAGAATAAACCGTACACCCAATTAATTCCATAAGGCTGTGTCCTCAAATGAGACAAGCCTATGGGTTAATTTTTGAACTGTCAATCATCAATCATCAATCATCAATCATCAATCATCAATCATCAATCATCAATCATCAATCATCAATCATCAATCATCAATCATCAATCATCAATCGTAAATCGTAAATC
>DAOVUO010000048.1 GCA_030632545.1 Bacteroidales bacterium | reverse complement strand
TTGACAGTTTTAAACCAAGTTATTTTGTTTTTTAACAAGTTGAAAAATCTGCGAATAGCGAGCTATTTAAAGAATTTTCAAGGAAGTTAAAAGGCAAAAGAACAAGTTGAAAGCGTCAAGTTATTTCGGAACAATCACTTAGTACTTTTTTTAAACATAGGACATTTGACATGAAGTTTTGTTTTATAGATGACAACGATATTTTTAGCAAGGGCTTACAACGAAATTGCTGAATTTTGCAGTGGTATTTATTTACTTGTAAGACATTGAATGACAACTATTTGCAAAAATATATTCGTTAAGCATAATTGCTAGATATTCATCGTTTTAACTTAAAACATAACGAATTATATGCAGATGATTACAATAATATTGAATTGATTTTTTATATTGCGTTGTAGATGAGTAGGATATGAGCTAGTAATTTAAAACTTAGAAATATGAATTCCGATATAAGTCAATTTCGAGAAAGATTTATTATAGATGCAACAACTTTGCTAGACCAGATGGAGGCGGAGTTGTTGGTGCTAGAGAATGATAGAATAAATTTGGAACTGATTAATAGTGTTTTTAGGGCAATGCACACTTTAAAAGGTGTGGCAGGAATGTATGGTTTTAATAAAATTGGAGAATATACACATTATCTCGAAAATGTATATGATGCTATGCGTAATAATGAAATTACATTAACACAGGACATTTTTGACATTACTTTTCAGTCTGTTGATCACTTGAGAAATTTGTTAGATGATATTGATTTTGTGAATGAAGAAAATAAAATCAATCAGTCTGAACTTTTGTCCAGAGTAGAACAAATATTGCCAATTGATGATGACTCTTTAAAAGTTGTTGATACAAAGGAAGATGAGCTAAACGTAAAATCAGAAGCTAATGTTGAAAGAACATATTATATCCTATTACATGCCAATGAAACTTATATCAAGCGTGGAATTATAGTCCTCAATATTTTTAAAGAGCTCAGTGGTTTAGGCAAATACAAAATTGCTGACAAAATATATACAGAGCCATCAAAAAGTAAGAAACAAGAGGAAAATTGGGTTTTATTTTTAGTAACAGATAAAAACATTGAGGACATTGAAAAGGTTTTTATGTTTGTTCTTGATGATTGTAAAATTGTTAAAATTAGTGATTCAAATATTTTTGATACAGCAACAGAAGCTGAGAGCCAGGCAATTATTGAATTGCTAACTGACGATACATCAATTATTGAAGAATCTGAACGACTAAGAAAGTTAAAATCCGAGGAACAATTAACGGTTAGTAAAAAGGTGAAGCCAAGTGTTAGTACAAAAACTGAGAAAAAAGAATCGTTAAAGAAAAATTTACAATCAAAATCAAAATCACAATCGATTAATCGAATATCTGTAGAAGCAACAAAGCTTGATAATCTTATGTATCTTGTAGGTGAACTTATAACCGTTAATTCACAACTGATACTCTCTACTCGGAGTTCTCGTTTTGATGACATAAGGACATATTTGGAGCAAGTTGATAAGTTGTCAGAACAATTTCGAAATAGTGCTTTAGATTTAAGGTTGGTTCCAATAAATGATATGGTGCATAGTTTTAAGCGTTTGGTTCTTGATCTTTCAATAGAACTTGGAAAAGAGGTCGATTTTCAGATAGAAGGTGTTAACACAGAGTTAGATAAAAGCACTATAGATGTTCTTATTAAGCCTTTAATTCATATCATTAGCAATAGTCTTGAGCATGGAATAGAGACCCCAGATATTCGTGAAAGTAAAGGAAAATCTCGTATTGGGAAAATCAATTTTTTTGCATATCATCAAGGTAATAATGTGTTTATAAATGTTCAGGATGATGGAGTAGGTATTGATACAGATGAAATACTAAAAAAAGCTGTTGAGAAAGGATTTATTAAAGCAGATGAACAATTAAGTAAGCAAGAAATTTATGATTTGATATTCCTTCCAGGATTTTCAACTGCGCAAAATTTAACTAAAGTTTCTGGTAGAGGTTTGGGAATGGACGTTGTTCGTCGAAAAATATCAGAAGTTCGTGGTGAAGTTGAATTAACATCGGAACTGGGTGTGGGAACTTCTTTTACTATCAAATTACAGCAGTCTATATCAATTCTTGACACTATGTTGGTTCAAGTTGCCGATATGTTTTTCATGCTTCCATTATCTGACGTTGAAATGTGTACTCAAAATTCGGTAGCAGAAATAGAAAAGAACAGCTATACTGGTACATTAACGCACGAAGATGAACTTATTCCATTTATTGATTTGCATAAAACATTTGAATTGCCAATAGGTACTACGAGAAACTTGAAAACAGTTGTCCTTAGTAAGCAAGATAATAAGTTTGCAATAATTGTTGATCGTATAATTGGCGAACATCAGGCTGTGCTTAGACCTTTAGGGAAGACATTTGAAAATCAAAAATTATTTACATCGGTTAGCGTATTGTCCGATGGTGAAATGGCTTTTATGTTAGACATAGTTGCTTTGCAAAAAACAATTATTTACGAAAAATAATATATGAAAAACTAACGAGCAAAATATTGCTTATTGTACTGATAATTAAAAACTTTAAAGATTTCGACAAAATTAATTGTGTTAGCGACCACTAAAGGCAGAATTTCTTTTTTCAATATTGGTAAAACATCGTCCTCGTTAATAAATATGAGGGAGCAAAAAGCTGTAAAGCAAAAACAAGTAAGTGATAAATCCGAAGTTGTTGCTTCTGATTTAAGTGTAAAAGACGATTCTGAATTTGTGAAATTTAGGAATTGGAAGCATGCTTGAAATGTTTGCTATTGTAACACAATTTTTATAAAACTTTTATTTCATGGAAAAATCAAATAAATTAAGCTATTTATCATTTGCTATTGAAGATGAGATGTTTGCTATTTCTGTTACGAAAGTACTTGAAGTATTGCAAAAAATAAAAATAACTAGAGTTCCTAGTTCGCCTAAACACGTTGAGGGGGTTATTAATTTCCGAGGAGAAATAATTCCGATATTTGATACTCGTACTAAGTTTGGTCTACCTAAAAGAAGTGAAGCAGATAAATTTGTTATCATAGTGCTACAAATGCAATCGGAAGCGGATACATATATTATTGGAGCAATTGCTGATGCAGTAAAGGATGTATTAACAATCTCTGATACAGATATTAATCCTGATTCAAATATGGGGCGTAATTTTAATTCCGATTTTTTTGAGGGAATTGCAAAAATTGATGAAAATTTCACTACGTTGTTAAAAGCAGATAAAGTATTTTTAGCAGATGAAAAAGCTTAAATAATGGAATTAATAAATGAGTTACAGAACATTGAACAATCTCAAACGTAGTGAGTAATTCAATTATAAACTAATTTTGGCACAAAACTTAATCGTTTTTGTGCTATTTTTTTGAAATATTGAAACTGAATTGTCAAATTTTACTAAAATTAAAATTTGTAAAGAATCAGGAGAATATACCTAGGTAAATTGCTACTTTCATTTTATGCTTGATTATTTCAAAAAATATGATTAAATTATGGACATAAATATTTTATTCTATGTCGGAAAATGATCAGCAGAAATTAGACTCAACCAATTCAACTGGAGCAGATAAATTTAAACATAAAATTTACGAAGCTGAATTGCTCAAACTTCAAATAGAATTGGTGAAATTGCAAGTATGGATTAAAGAGAAAGGACTTAGAGTTGTCGTCGTTTTTGAAGGACGTGATGCAGCTGGAAAGGGAGGGACGATAAAACGTATTACTGAAAGATTAAACCCTCGAATTTGTAGAGTTGTTGCACTAGGCGTACCAACAGAAAAAGAAAAAACTCAGTGGTATTTTCAGCGTTATGTAGCTCATTTGCCAGCAGCTGGTGAAATGGTTTTATTTGACAGAAGTTGGTATAATAGAGCAGGTGTAGAGAAAGTTATGAACTTTTGTTCTGATGAGGAATATTGGGAGTTTTTGCGTTCATGCCCATATTTTGAGCGAATGTTGATACGTAGTGGTATTATATTGATTAAATATTGGTTTTCAGTTTCAATAGAGGAGCAGGAAAATAGATTTCAAAAACGTGCTTCAGACCCAACAAAACAATGGAAATTGAGTCCAATGGATTTGAAGTCGAGAGCTAAGTGGGTTGAGTATTCAAAAGCAAAGGATGAAATGTTTGCTTATACGGATACAAAAATTTCACCATGGTATGTTGTAGAGGCAAGTTGCAAAAAAAGAGCTCGTTTAAATTGTATTCACCATCTATTAAGTAAAATAGAGCATGAAGATTTAATTACAGCGCAAGTTGAATTGCCCGAACGTCAAATTTCTAAGGGTTATGTCCGACCACCTTTTGATGAGCAGACATTTATTCCAGAAGTATTTTAACTTCTAAAGTGATTATATCAGCGTATTTTACTTTAATCATTTTTTTTAGAATATTTAATACTTAAAAGCAAGTAACGAGGTTTATAGTTTGCTAAAAAATTAGTATTTTTGCATATTCATCGAAAAAAAAAACAAATGAGTAAGTTAAGGGTTCTTTTTATATCTTCTGAAATAATGCCTTATGTTCCAGAAAGTCATATTTCCAAAATTTGTAGATACTTACCACAAGGTATTCAAGAGAGCGGTAAAGAAATTAGAGCATTTATGCCTCGATATGGCATTATTAACGAGCGTAGAAATCAATTACATGAGGTAATTAGATTGTCTGGAATGAATCTAATTATTGACGATACAGATCATTCATTGATAATTAAAGTCGCATCAATACAGGCTGCTAGAATGCAAATTTATTTTATTGATAATGAGGATTTCTTTTCAAGGAAGCACCAGTTATCAGATGCGGAAGGTAAATATTTTGAAGACAATGATGAGAGATCAATATTTTTTGCTCGTGGTGTGCTCGAAACAGTTAAAAAATTAAGATGGGCACCCGATATTGTACATTGTCATGGTTGGATGAGTGCTTTAGTTCCTGCTTACTTAAAGCATTTTTACAAGGATGATGCTATTTTAAATCATTCAAAAATTATATATTCTCTTTATAACGATAATTTTTCTGGTAATCTAAATACTGATATTAAGCGAAAATTAACTACTGATATAAGTGGCAGTGAAAATTTGAATTTATTTGATTCGCCAGATTATAATAATTATATAAAATTTGCAATGCAGTATTCTGATGCTATTATAAAAGGGCATCCAGAGGCATCAGATGAGCTAATGCAATTTGCTAAAGACATTGGCAAGAAAACACTGGACTACCAAGGTGATGAAGATTATATATCTTCCTTTTCTGAATTTTATGATAGTTTAATGTAATGAATTAAGCTATATTTTCGTATTTATCATAATTTTTTTGGCATTAATGGCTTTTCTGTTGATATCACAAACGTTAATTGAAAATTTATTTTCTTATGAGTTTTAACGTAAATGATTTTCTAATTACCATGTACAATTAAAAATATTTATATATTAAATTGAAATAAAATATTTGAAATGAAAATAAACAAAAAATTAAGCATTATTTTCTCGTTAATAGTAATAATCGCTTTTCAATCTTGTAATTCTTTAGATGAGGTTGGATATTCACTTTTACCAGAAGATGATAAAATAAACATAGAATATTCTGATTCAACCATTTTAAATGTAAAAAATGTATTTTCACCTGATAGTCTTGGCTCCTACAGAGTTTCGCAAGCATTGTTAGGTGCGTATGTAGACCCAATATTTGGTAAAACTTCTGCTGAATTTGTTACCGAGTTTAGGCCTAGTTATGTAGTTTCTTTTGATGATGATTTGCTTCAGGTAGATTCGTTTAAATTATTTTTAGCTTATACCGATACTACTACAGAGGGTTCATTTTACGGAAGCTATACAAATGAAATTGAGTTCAGTATTTATGAATTAACTCAAGTTTTAGACACAATACTTTATCCTTCTGGTTTTGACATGACTGGGCTTTATGATGAAAATCCATTGCTTGATTATTCCTTAAATTTAGTTCCTGACACTAGTTTTTTAGAGATAATGTTGCCAAATTCGCTTGGTGAGAAAATATTAGATTTAGATTCTTTGGAAATGATTAGTTTCACTGAATTTAAAAAGAAATTACCAGGTCTATATTTTAAAATTAATTCAGATATAGATGCTGGAATTACACGTTTTGATTTTTCGTTGTTTGACACAAGAATGGTGCTTTATTATTCAAAACCAGATTCTAACTTCCAAGCAGCATTCTCAATGGATCAGTATTGTGTGAATATGAATTTGTTTTCGCATGAATATGAAGGTAGCGAAATTGAGCAGAATGTTTTAAGTTCTAGTGATGAAAATCAAGAAATTTATATGCAATCGATGAATGGTGTACGTGCAATTATTGAGATTGTTAATCCATCAATTTTATACCAAAAGACAATTAATTTAGCAGAACTTGTTGTTCCAATTCTACAAGAATCTGATTACATAAATTATCCGCCAGTAAACGATTTAATACTATTATCGGTTGATATGGATGGAAATTTGAGATATATTTCGGAATATCCATCTTTTGGTGAGTTTTTTAATGAAGAGACTTTGGAGTACAAGTTTAATATAACTAGATATATTCAAACTATTGCTAACCAGGCAGACTCTATTCAGCCAAAACTATATATTACATCAACATATAGTAGAGTTGACTATAGTAGAGTTGTGCTCGATAATAGAGATAATGCAATTAAGCTTAAGTTAAATTATATTAACGAAAAATAAGTAATTATGTGTGGAATAGTTGGTTATATCGGTTGTAAACAAGCTTATCCTATTTTATTAAAAGGGCTTAAACGATTAGAATATAGAGGATATGATTCCTCTGGTATTGCTCTAATTGATAATGATACAAAGATATTTAAAAAGCAAGGAAAAGTAGCTGAATTAGAAAAATTTGCCAGTAACGCTAATACCGAAGGCACTATAGGAATGGGGCATACGCGTTGGGCTACACATGGCGAGCCTAATGACCTTAATGCACATCCACATACATCGCAAAAAGGGAAATTTGTTTTAATACATAATGGTATAATCGAGAATTATTCTAAGCTTAGAACACGCTTAGAGTCGGAGGACTATGTTTTTAAAAGTGAGACGGATACAGAGGTTCTTGTCAATTTAATTGAATATATTTACTTAAAAGGTGATATTTCTGCTGAAATGGCTGTTAGGATAGCTCTTTCTCGAGTAATAGGGGCGTATGGTTTAGTAATTGCTTGTACAGATGAGCCAGGGCAGTTAATTGCTGCACGAAAAAGTAGTCCAATAGTAATTGGAGTTGGTGAAAATGAATATTATATCGCATCAGATGCGACACCAATTATTGAATATACACAAAGTGTAATATATTTAAATAACGATGATGTTGCGATTTTAACAAAAGATTCCATTACATTAAAGAATGTAAAAAATGAAGCATTAATACCTAAAATTCAAAAGCTTAATCTAAATATTGGTGCGATTGAGAAAAATGGATACGATCATTTTATGCTCAAAGAAATTAACGAGCAGCCAAAGGCAATTAATGATACTTTTAGAGGTAGAATTTCTACTAATTTAGATGATGTGCGTTTAGGTGGCCTAGTTAAAGTTATGCCCAGAATATTAGAGGCTAAGCGTATTATTATTATTGGTTGTGGAACATCTTGGCATGCTGGAATAGTTGGAGAGTATTTAATTGAGTCAATAGCCAGAGTCCCAGTAGATGTGGAATATGGTTCAGAATTTAGATACCGAAATCCGATAATAAATAAAGATGATGTTGTTATAGCAATTAGTCAAAGTGGCGAAACAGCCGATACTTTAGCTGCCATTAACTTAGCAAAAGAAGCTGGAGCATTGGTATTAGGTATTTGTAATGTGATTGGTTCAAGTATTCCTAGAGAAACGGATGCAGGGGTTTATACTCATGCTGGACCTGAAATTGGTGTGGCATCCACTAAGGCCTTTACTGCGCAAGTAACTGTTATTACTATGTTTGCATTGATGCTAGGATTTAGAAAGGGAGTTTTAAGTCAAGAAAAATATTCGGCTTTAATAAAGGAGCTAATAGATATTCCAGATAAGATTGAGGAAGTTTTAAAATCTAATGATTATATAAAAGAAATTTCAGCAAAATTTAGTCAAGCTGAAAATGCACTTTATTTAGGTAGAGGATATTTGTTTCCAGTTGCTTTAGAAGGAGCATTAAAACTAAAAGAAATTTCATATATACATGCAGAGGGCTATCCAGCAGCAGAAATGAAGCATGGCCCAATTGCTCTTATTGATGAGAATATGCCTGTTTTTGTTATGGCAATTCAGGATAGTTCTTACGAAAAAATTGTTTCAAACATACAGGAGGTTAAATCGCGAAAGGGAAAAGTAATTGCTATAGTTACAAAAGGCGAGAACGCAATTAAGCAAATTGCTGATTATGTAATTGAAGTTCCAGAGGTAATAGAGCAATTATCTCCTTTATTAACCGTCGTTCCTTTGCAGCTATTATCTTATCATATTGCTGTAATGAGGAATTGTGATGTAGATCAACCCCGAAATTTAGCAAAGTCAGTCACGGTAGAATAGTTTTATCTTATAGATATGGCGAAAGGAAAAATATTAGTTACAGGTGGTGCAGGATATATTGGTTCACACACTGTTGTTGAATTATTGTTATCAGGATACCAAGTGCTAGTTATTGATAATTTATCTAATAGTACACAGCTTATAGTTGATAGAATTAAGCAAATTTCCGGGAAAGAGTTTATTTTCTATAAGGAGGATTTATTAAATTTTTCCAATATCGATAAGATTTTTTCTCTTCATAATGATATTTTAGGTGTAATTCATTTTGCAGCATATAAGGCAGTTGGTGAGTCTGTTGAAAAACCTCTTGAATATTATGAGAATAATGTAGGTAGTTTGTTGAATGTCTTAAAATTAATGAAAAAACATTCAATTTCAAATATAGTTTTTTCTTCTTCTTGTACTGTTTATGGACAGCCAGATGTATTGCCCGTTAATGAATTGGCACCAATTAAGCCTGCATTATCACCTTATGGCAATACAAAACAAATTGCTGAAGAAATTTTAAAGGATACGGTTTATTCTGACAGTTTATTCAAGTGCATTTCTCTTAGATATTTTAATCCTATTGGGGCACATTCTTCAGCACTTATTGGTGAGTTACCAAATGGAGTACCTGATAATTTAGTTCCATTTGTTACGCAAACGGCTTATGGTTTAAGAGATGAACTAAAAATATTTGGTAGTGATTATGATACACCAGATGGAACTGCTGTGAGAGATTATATTCATGTCGTAGATTTAGCACAAGCACATATTGTAGCTATGGGAAGAATGATTTCAGGTAAAAACAAGAATATGTTTGAAGTTTTTAATATTGGTACTGGGAATGGTTTTTCAGTATTGGAAATAATTGAAACTTTTATAAAAGTAAATAATCTTGATTTAAACTATAAAATTGTTCAAAGAAGAGAAGGGGATGTTGAAAAAGTTTGGGCAGATACAACATTGGCAAATAAAGAATTGGGTTGGAAAGCCAAGTTGAATTTAGATGTAATGTTGGAATCTGCATGGAAATGGGAAAAAACTTATCGAGAATCATTATAAATTGAATTTATTATGGATAAAATGAAGAAGATTAAAATTGAGCATTTTAAAAATCTTGTAGCTGTTGCGTGGGCAGATAAAGGTTTTGATAAGGAAGAACTTGCTCTTTTAGCTGATAAAGCCAATGAATTTGGAATGACTAAGACTGAGATTGATGAAGTATTAGCTCAAGCAGATACTTTGGAATTTGTTGTTCCTTTAAACGACTATGATAAGGAAGTGCAGCTTGCTGATGTTGTTCACATGTCGATGGTTGATGGCGAGGTGCATGAGAAAGAATATAATATGTGTTTTGGAATTGCAGAACGATTGGATTTGAGTAGAGAATACTTAGATAAAATTATAGAGTTAACAAGAAAATTATGGAAAAATAATGATTAGTTTTTGATTTGAATTAAATTTTCAGTAAATTAGGGCGACCCGTATTGAAAATCAAATAATAGAGCTAATTGTTTTTATGAGATATTTAGTTGTGTCAAAAATATTTATTTTGGCAATGGTAGTGGTTGTGGGGATATTTGTAAATGCATGTATGCCCAGAACTATAAAAGACCCCCAGAACTCTAGTGAACCTCTACCAGAGGGGTATGCGTTGTATTTTTATCAAACACGTTTTGCCAACTTACCCGATTCGGCAAATTTTAGTTATTCTACAGCAGAATTTTTAGCAAAATCCGAAATTAAGCTTTTTTATCAACGTAGGTTGTTTAAACTTGCATGGACAAATATGCTATTTCCGACACCTGCAGCGGATTCTTTATTGTATCTATTAGAAAATTCACAAGAATTTGGTCTGTCCCCGAGTTTCTATAATACCAGTATAATTAAAACTTTGAG
>DAOVUO010000187.1 GCA_030632545.1 Bacteroidales bacterium | reverse complement strand
CAGCTAAGGATAGTGCTATTTCAGTTTCAAATAGCTTACAAATTGGCTAAGGATAGCCCATTTTCAAAATGAAATAGCATAGTTTCCATCCTGATTATGTCCATTTATGATAAAATTATCAATATTAAATTGTTAATTATATGTTAAAACTTAATGACTACACGCTATGTGGAAAACATACGATATGCATAAATTTAATATGTAGGCATATAGGATAGTTGATGTTGTGAAATTAATGACTGTCAGTAATTTACATTCCGTCAATTGAATCAATAAATAGCTGATTTTATTTAATGATTCATCTTATTTATAGATTATAATTGAAACTAAATTATTTAATTTACTGAATATTAATGCTTAGTAATTTTTTTATTCAAAAATATTTATTTATGTTTGTGCCGATGAAATTTTTCATCAATAATTAAAAACATAAAAAAATGTTTGAAGTAAACAAAGAGAACACGCATGTAGCAAATGTTACAGCAAAACCAAACGTACCAGGTACCGATTTGGAATTAATGCAATCAGCTAAATTCGCACAAAGCGAATGGCAAAAGTCGAACGAGATTAGTTTAGTATGGTCGAGTGCAGAGCAATTAGACACAAAAATTACTAACTACGAAAATCTTGTCGACCAAAAGGCTGAAACTATTACGCTCCGAAAAATTAGAGTGGGCGAAATGAAAGCACTTAATACCGATATTGATATTGGTGTTGAAAGATTAAAAACCAAGCTTATTGGTATATACGGTCGCACAGAAGCAATTGTATATTATCACCAAATTGGGCTTGATAATTCTACTAATAGCTATTCATTGCCAGTTGCCTACTTTAAACGCTCAAAAGCTATTGAGAAGTTAATTAAGGCATTACCTAATTTGGGCTTAAGCGAAAACGATTACGGATTGCTTTATTGGCAAGAGACTTATGCTAAACTTGTGGCTTTATCCGATGAGTTGGCTGAAATTGCTGGTAGTATATCGGTACTTAGTGCCGAGAAAAACGAGGCTAAAGCAGAAATTAAACAGACTTTATATTCTCTTTATTATTCGTTAAAGGCAAACTATCCGTCTAATTTTAGGGCTATGGCTCGTAAGTATGGACTTTTAAAAGAAAGGTTCTAATAAATACATTAATTTTTTTCATAATTAAAGGTGTTCCGTATGGATCACCTTTTTTTACTTTGCGACAGCAACCAGTAACGTGTAACCAGCAACCAGTCCCGAGTCAAACTTTCAACTTCTGTATAATACTCACCCCGTGACTTGTTGTTACTTTTGCGACAGCCAACTCAAAACTCAAAACTTATAACTTATTGTTATTTAACAAGCCAGTCTTTTGCTTCTTCTAAATCTTTAAAAGGTGTGATGCCAATATTTGAGAACAAATTAATTCCTTTTAGCAAAATTTCTTTTGCCCCCGAAATACCAACAACGGCTTCTTTTTTTATTTGAGGTTTTTCTAATTTTCCATCTTGTTTCAACCTTTTAGTTATTTTAGAATCGCCATACGAATTACGTATATCAACTAGCACAAGCAGATTATTGCCGGCAGCCAGTACAAATTCTTTGGCCTCGTCTAGTACATCTATAAAAGATTCGCCATCGCGGGGATTTAATTTAGTGTAATCTAAAAAAATTATTTGTTTTCCTTTGTGTTCAATCCATTTTACTCTGTCGCTCATATCTAATAGTTTATTTTACAATATACAAAAAATATTGAATTTATTGAATCCGAATGTGATTTTTGCAAGTTTAGTATTGGCCTTGTCTTTAAACTTTTCACTTTCAACTTCTGGACTTGTTATTCTGAAGTGCGGCAATTATATATAATTTGCAGCACTTTTTTAATGCAGTCACCCTGTGACTTGTTTTTATAATTTACATATTTTCATTGTAGGAAGTTTGCTACTTCAAAATCGCTTACTAACTTTAGCCCCAGATAACAATACTTATTAGTGTAAATTTTGTACACAGACTTATTTTAAGAATTTATGAAAGCAAATATTAAATTAAAGGATTTTCCACAAACGTTTTGGATAGCCAATACTATGGAAATCTTTGAGCGCATGGCTTGGTACGGTTTCTTTGCCGTTTCATCTCTTTATATTACTGGGTCAATTTCCGATGGTGGCTTAGGCTTTTCTGATGAAGATAGAGGTGTTTTGCAAGGCGTGGTTACTTTCTTTTTGTATTTATTTCCTGTTGTTTCTGGAGCATTAGCAGATAGATACGGATTTAAAAAAATGTTATTTGCCTCTTTTGTAGTTCTTGTTCCAGCGTATTTTTTTCTCGGCGTATTTAAAACATTTCCAGCATTTTTCCTTGCTTTTATGATGGTTGCAATTGGTGCTTCAATGTTTAAGCCTGTTATTATTGGAACAATAGCAAAAGTTACTAATGAAAAGAGCTCCTCTATGGCTTTTGGAATTTTTTATATGATGGTAAATATTGGTGGGTTTATTGGACCTATTGTTGCTGGTATAGTTCGTTCAATTAGTTGGGACTATGTTTTTATTGCCTCTGCTGGTTGGATTGCAATCAATTTTATTTTTGTAACTTTATTTTATAAAGAGCCCACTTCTGAGGCATCATCTGCAAATCCACGCTCTCTTAAAAAAGTTATGACAGATATGGTTGAAGTACTTGGTAATGGTCGCCTTTTTCTTTTTGTTTTTGGCTTATTAGTAATTCTGGTAATGGGTTCAAAATTCACTGCAGATAATACAGTAACTTGGGTTCAAATAATTTATATTTCTTTAGGATGGATTATTGTAAATGTAATTTACGATTTAGTTTTAAATAAAATGAATATGTCCAATGCTACTTCTTGGATTACTTCAAAAATGAAACTTGGTGACTGGAGATTTGGACTTTTTCTACTTTTAATGTCTGGTTTTTGGACTTCTTTTAATCAAATATTTTACACACTTCCTTTATACATTCGCGACTTTGTTGATACATCCGATTTAATGATGTCTATTAGCTCGTTTTTTAATTTCTTTGGTTTATCAAACGAGTTATTCGCTTCATTCTCAAACTCGATGGCTGTACCTGGACAAATTAATCCAGAGTATTTAATTAACCTTAATGCGGGTGCAATTATTTTCTTTCAGGTGGCAATTTCATATCTTGTTACTCGACTAAAACCTTTTACTACTATCTTTTGGGGAACTATGATTACGGTAGTGTCATTTTCAATTCTAATTTTTGGAACTGCTGGTTGGATTACTGTTGCAGGAATTTTAGTCTTTTCGTTTGGCGAAATGATGGCTTCGCCAAAATCAAAAGAATATACTGGCAAAATTGCTCCTCCAGAGAAAGTTGCTCTATATATGGGTTATTTCTATTGGTGTGTTGCACTTGGCAATCTCTTTGGAGGTATACTTTCGGGGCAACTATACGCAGCATTTGCACGCGATATGCAACGTCCAGATTTAATGTGGCTAACATTTGCAATAATTGCGCTTGTTTCGGCAATCTTAATTCTGTTTTACGATAAGTTGATAATTAAGAAAATTAAATAAATATAAAATTTGCTTAATTGTTGCGAGTGGCCAGATACTAATACAATTTTTCAGAAAGGTATAGATACGTGTATATAATGCTGTTCCGTTAGCATATTACGAAAATATAATTTCGTTTACATGCTAACAGTTCGGTTTAAGCACAAAAAAAGCATCAGTTCTTAAATTAACAACTGATGCTTTTTGTTTATAACTCAAACTTTATCTACTTAATTCGTTTTTTCGTACTTATAAACTTTAACTTTCTGTCTAATTTTCTCAATCTCTGGCATAAAGTCGGCAGTTTTGGCAATATAACGTAATATCAATGCATTTTTATTTGTAGGCGATTCTACTCGTATTGCCCCTGGTAAATCAATATCTTTAGGAGAATTTGGACCTACTATAAAATATTTTCTATATTTTTTTCCACCCTCCCCATGGTCATTTGATGCATAATAATTAGTTGAATTTTCTTGAAAAAAGCTTATACTCCAGTAGGCTGATATCGAATCTTCGGGTACTTCTGCTTCCACAATAATTATATCATCGTTAAGTATTACCGGACTATAAGAATAAACAATATCAGGACTAGTGTGATTAACAGGCTCATATCCAGGTACAGCAGGAGGATTATGCCAAATTGCATTTTCATTTCCATCGTTTTTTTCCTTTGCTCGGTCGTAAGCTATACCAAAAATGATATTTCCAACAAAAAAGTAAAGAAAAAGGTAGGAAACCAAACTAAAAAAGGAGGTTATTATAAGGTATATTAGATTTTTCATTTTGTATCGTATTTATTTATTTATCTTGATGATTTTTGGTAATGGAAATGTTGAAAGATTATCACGTATCTCTTTAGATGGATCATAGAGTCTAAGAAGAGGGTGTACACCATCATCGCCATTTTGAGACTCGCCTAACTGAATCCAGTTTTTTGCATCTGCTGGTCTATTCTCAGAAATATCAATTATAAATGAACCATCTTCCTCATAAACAATATTCTGATCTGTTACAGAAAATACATTCTGTTTATTTGGTATCAAATGATCATCACTGCCATAAAATGTAATACTCCAAAATCGACATGGAATTTTCTGACCTGTAACTTGATAGTGATTTGTGTATTTTAATAAGTTACCTTCTGAATCTCTTATAGTATTAAAAGAAATTGCCTGTTTTGCGGTCTGTCGAAAAATTGAATGCACTGCAACAGCATTTATTCCCATTTGCGATTGCCCCTCGTCTGTTGTTGAAGTTGACCAAATATCATTATTGGTCCCTAAATTTTCATAAGTATACTCTACATGGATATAAAATATTCCGAAACCAATTAAGATTCCTAAAAATCCAGATAATACATAAAATAATGTTTTTTTCATAATACCCCTTTTCTAAATAATTTGTTAAATTTATATACGATAGCCATATCGTACTTCTCTATAATCAAATCTACTAAGCATCGCTGCTACTACTCATACGTTAGCTGCGTAAGCCTTACAAAATTCAACGAGTGCTTTCAATAATTATTCGATTTATTTATTCACTTTGTAAATCTCTTGTAGTAAACTGTTATCAAACTAATAACAAACCTAACAAAAATATTTAGTTAATCAAGTTTTTATTGCAATTTTTAAATTGCAAGGCTTGTACATACCTAAAAAAAATAGCGATAGATAATTCCATCGCTATTAAAATCTTTCAAAAATTATTATAGTTACTCGTTATCCAGTTTTTTTATTACGAAAAAGCTAACCAAAAGCCCTGTGCCCCCAGTTAAAAAAATAGATGCAGGATATGCCACTTCTTCGTCCATACCAAACATAGATAAAATTGCTCCTAAAAGAATCCCTACGCCAACACCAATTGACAACAAACCCAATGCTAGCAAAACTATTTTCCATGCTGCAGGTGCTCTTTTAGAGGGCTCTCTCATAAAAATACTCACATCTTTGTCTCGCTCAATTAATGCCAATCGCTCTTTATTTCTGGTAGTATAAAATAAATAGCTAATTCCAAAGACCAAAATAAATAAGCTTAAAAATACAATTACTGGTTCCATAATTTTTTATAATTTAGTTTTCATTAGCTTTGACAAGCAAAGTTTTGCTTTGGTTACAAAAAATGATAAAAATATTTATGAATGATTAGCATAGTAATTTATGCCAACGTATAATGTTTTGATAATTATGGACTTTTAACCAAAACTATTTGTTGTTTTTTGAGTAAAACTGCAACACCTTTAATATGAATATATTTCGCAGCATGAATGCTGAGGTTAATCAGTCTAAGAATACCGAACAGTTATTATGTAAACAATGGTTCGGTAAGATTTACTAAATTTACTGTTTCAAAACTGTATTTCGCTAGTTATAAACAACATAGTAAATAAAATGGAATTTAGTAAATCTATGGATTTCAGTAGTTTATAAAAATTTAAAGAAGTAT
>DAOVUO010000309.1 GCA_030632545.1 Bacteroidales bacterium | reverse complement strand
CCTTTTATGTTTGTGTTATTTCTTATAGTAGGCTTTATCAGTTCTTTATTTAGCATGGTATATGCATTAATTTTTCTTACGATTTTGGGCATATATTTTTTTCTTGCAATTTTAAGTACACTTAAATTTAAAATAAGTATTACAAACAAATTAAAGTTGATTAAAGCTTTTTTGATTTTACATATATCTTATGGTTTAGGTTATTTAATGGCTATAAAAGATTTACTTTTTTTACGTAAGTTTGTAACTAATAAAAAAATGGAGATTACTCGATAATGGAAGTACCTTTTTCACCACCACGAATTGATGACAAAGTTATTGCAGAAGTTACAGATGCTTTAAAGTCGGGATGGATTACAACGGGGCCAAAGACTAAACTTTTTGAGCAGAAATTGGGTAAATACATTGGAAATTCTAATGTATTGGCTGTAAGTTCAGCAACTGCTGGCTTGGAGTTAGTGCTCAAATGGTTTGGCTTAAAAGAGGGCGACGAGGTGATTGTCCCAGCATATACTTATTGCGCAACTGCTAATGTAGTAGAACATTGTGGAGCAAAAGTGGTTTTTTGTGATGTTAAATCAGATGATTTTAATATTAATCCTGAATCAGTTAAGGACTTAATTACCGAAAAAACAAAGGTTATCATACCTGTTGATTTTGGTGGTTTTCCTGCTGATTATAAAGAGTTATACGATATAATCCATAATGAAGAAATTAAAGGTTTATTTCGAGCAGATAATGAAATTCAGGCAAATTTTGGTAGAATTTTATTATTGGCAGATTCGGCACACTCTTTAGGTGCAACTTATGGTGGATTAAAAATTGGTAGTGTAGCTGATATTTCCGTATTTTCGTTTCATGCAGTAAAAAATTTAACGACTGGCGAGGGTGGTGCTATTGCGTATAATATGCCTGTTCCTTTTGATAATGCAGAATTGTACGACTTTTTCCGAACTTATTCACTTCATGGACAATCAAAGGATGCATTTGCAAAATATAATAATTCCTCGTGGCGTTATGATGTAAAATTCCCTGGTTTTAAAGCAAATATGACAGATATATTAGCTTCGATAGGAATAGTAGAAATACAGCGCTATGAAAATGATACTATGCTAAAGTTTAAGCATATTTTTGAACTATATAATGAGCGTCTGAAAAAGTATAAATGGGCTGAATTGCCTATTTTTAAAACCAGTACTAAGGAGTCTTCGTATCATCTTTATGCGCTAAGAATTAGGGATATAAAAGAATCTGCAAGAGATTTAATTATTCGAAAAATTAAGTCTAAGGGAGTAGCTGTGAATGTGCATTTTATTCCAATACCAATGTTTACATATTACAAAGAAAATGGCTATAATATTGCTAATTATCCAGTAGCTTACGATAATTATTCTCGAGAAATTAGTTTGCCAACTTTTTATACAATTACAGATGAACAAATACAATTTGTTCTGGATACTTTAATTTGGGCAGTTGAAGATAGTTTATGATTCTTTTCAATAGATTATTACAATGGTTTGTTGAGATTTACTAAATTTATAGTCTAACAATCTTAATCCTTTAAGTATGAGCTTTATAGTTAATAATGTGAAATTTAGTAAATCTGTGATTTTCAGTAATGTATAAAAATTTAACAGCCTGTCCTGAGCAGCGGAGAACTATTGTTATTAATGATTGACTAAAAATAGTTTTGTGATTAAAAAATTATTAAAAAACAATTCAACACTAAAAAATATTTTCACATTAATAAGCGGAACTGTTGCTGCTCAGCTTATTGTAATAATGGCACAGCCTGTATTAAGGCGAATTATTCCTTCTGAAGATTTTGGTGTTTTTGCTGTGTATATGAGTATAGTTGGGATTATTACAACAGTTATAAGTTTGCGCTACGACATGTCGATTGTACTTCCTGATGAAAAAAGCAAAGCAGAAAATCTTGTTTTTGGCGGTATTTTAATCACTTTCATATTTTCAATCCTTTTAGCTATTCCATTATTTTATTTTAAACAATTAATTTCACAATGGCTAGCTATTCCGTTGGTCTATTATAATTGGTTTTATTTACTGCCATTTTCTGTGTTTTTTGCTGGCTCGTACCGAGTGCTTAATAACTGGTTAATTCGTCAGAAGGCATTTCGAAAATCCACAGAGAATAAAGTAGTACGACGTGGTTCTGAAGCTATTACTCAAATTTCATTTGGTGTTTTAGGACAGCCATTTGGCTTGTTTTTGGGTGATTTAATTGGTTCTTTTGCAAATTTTTTAATGGGAATTCGACAAGCTTTAAGAACTGAGTTTTCTTTTAGCGGAATCAATAAAAATGCCACAAAAGCTGCATTATTAGAGTACAAAAAATTTCCGCTTTACAATACTTTTCCTGTGTTGCTTAATACCGCAGCATTATTACTTCCAATAATTTTTATAAACAGGTTATATAACGAACAAATTACGGCTTATTACGATTTAACTCGACAAATATTGGGTTTATCATTAGCACTAATTTCGGCCGCAATTTCGCAAGTTTATTTGCAAAAACTTGCTGAAAAACGAAATTTAAAGGAAAAATTATGGCCTATAGTCTTAAAAGCAATTAAAATACTTGCACTATTATCAATTTCTGGAATATTAATAATCGAGTTATTTGGTGAAGTTTTATTTGCTTTTGTTTTTGGTGAGGAGTATATAAGTTCAGGCTCTTATGCTAAAATAATGGTTATTTCTTTTGGTTTACGATTTATTGTAACACCTTTATCAATTGCGTTTATTAGTTTAGAGAGACTGAAATTAAACGCCTTATGGCAATTCATGTATTTTGCACTTATAATGTTACTTCTAAGTTTTAAAAACCTAAGTATTGAGGCATTTTTAATTCGTTATGTAATTATAGATTTGTTTGCCTATTCAATATATTTTATTTTATTGATTAAGATAATAAGGCAACATGATAGATTGATAATAAAGGAATGAAAATTACACGATATATAAATTTTGCACAAAAAATTGCTTTTGATATAAAGGCAGCATTGATTGGTTCAAAAGAGTTTCCTTATGATGAGAGGTCTGAGGATTCTTCAGCCTATGCTATAAATTATGAGTTTGCATTAAAAAATAAGCATAAATTTTATCCCGATTTGGATGAAAATGGAATTCCAATTGCTAATTATTTAAATTCAGGTTTTCAGTACAATCCTACCAGAATTGCTAGTTATGCTCTTGCTAATTATAATAGGGCAAAATTTAATTCTGATATAGAGGCTAAGAAAATATTTCTTAATGTTGCCGATTGGTTTGTTAATCAAAAAGATAAGTTGTTTTATTATAATTATAATTATGAAAGCCTTAAATCACCTTGGATTTCGTGTATGGCACAAGGACAAGGAATCAGCGTGTTGTGTAGAGCATTTTTATTAACAAACGAGCAACAATACTTGCAGGCAGCTATAGAAGCTACAAAGCCTTTTAAAATTTCAATTAATGAGAGTGGATTATTAAGTAATATTGATGAAAAGTGGCCAATTTTAGAAGAATTTCCTTTTGAAAACAATACTTGGCATGTTTTAAATGGTTTTTTGTATGCAATCATTGGCTTAAAAGAGTTGCTTGATATAGAAAAAGAAGCATTTTCTACATCAGATTTTGCAAAGTTATTAGAAACTGCACAAAAAGGTGAATTTTGGACATACAACAATTGGACTACCTATGATTTACAATCATATAATTCTGAAATTAGAAATACTGCAACTGTAAATTATCATAGAGTTCATATTGCGCAATATAAGTATCTTGCAAGCAAATTTCCAGATATGGCATTTAATAGATGGGCTATAAAATGGGAGAATAATTACAATTCATTTGGAAAAAGACTTGTTGCGCTTAAAAATAAAATATTATTTAGACTTAAAAATCCAGCAACACGTTTTTAATTTATGATTAGATTTTTTGATATAATAATTTCGATAATAATTTTAATACTCTTAAGTCCTGTTTTTATTATAATAGTTATTTTGATTGTTTTTGGTTCAAAAGGTGGTGCAATTTATTCTCAAAATAGGGTAGGGCAGCATGGCTGTCAATTCAAGTTTTATAAATTTCGTTCAATGGGATTAAATTCCGACGGTTCTAGTTTATTGACAGTTGGTTTCAACGATTCAAGAATTACAAAAATTGGGTATTATTTAAGAAAGTATAAACTAGACGAGCTTCCTCAGTTGTATAATGTATTAGTGGGGGATATGAGTTTTGTTGGCCCTCGCCCAGAAGTGCAAAAATATGTTGATTTATACACTGAAAAACAAAGAGATGTGCTAAATATTCGTCCTGGGATTACTGATTATGCCTCAATTGAATTTGTGAATGAAAATGAAATTCT
>DAOVUO010000296.1 GCA_030632545.1 Bacteroidales bacterium | reverse complement strand
TTGGATTTAATAAAGCAATATGGAACTCAATTTAAAATAAGCTTTTCATTATCAGGTACTGCTATTGAGCAATTTGAGCGTTATGCACCAGATGTTCTTGAGAGTTTTGTGAAACTTGCCAAAACAGGTAGTGTCGAATTTTTGGCAGAAACCTATTCTCACTCTTTGGCAGCCCTCA
The DNA here is from genome assembly GCA_030632545.1 of Bacteroidales bacterium. GTDB lineage: Bacteria > Bacteroidota > Bacteroidia > Bacteroidales > DYOH01 > DYOH01. The sequence continues at coordinate 4,311 of DAOVUO010000296.1, read as the reverse complement.
AAAGTAAAAATGAATTTCAGAAACAAGTACAAACGCATGTAGATAAAGTTAAGGAATTGTTTGGTCAAGAGCCTCAAGTTTTTCGTAATACTGAGTTAATTTATTCCGATGAAATTGGTGAAATGGTTTCTGAAATGGGCTATAAAGCTATATTAACTGAAGGTGCTAAACATGTATTGGGGTGGAAAAGCCCAAACTTTGTGTATTATAATGCTCGAAATCCAAAACTTAAAGTGCTTCTAAAGAACTTTAAGCTATCAGATGATATTGCTTTTAGATTTTCAAACAAAGGCTGGGATGATTGGCCACTTACGACCGAAAAATTTGTTGGTTGGTTAAATGATTTGCCTCAAAACGAAGAGGTTGTAAATCTATTTATGGATTATGAAACTTTTGGAGAGCATCAATGGGAAGATACAGGTATTTTTGAATTTATGAGAGCATTACCTCATGCTGTTTTTTCTAATTCGAAATATAATTTTTCAACTCCATCAGAGGTTGTTGATAAGTTCCAACCTGTGGCTGCGGTTAATGTGCCAAATCCTATTTCTTGGGCCGATGAAGAGCGCGATTTAACTGCTTGGTTAGGAAATGAACTACAAGATGAGGCTTTTGATAAATTATATGCTTTAGAGGCTATTGTTAGAAAAATTGATGACCCTAAAATTCAGTCAGATTGGTTGTATTTGCAAACGAGTGATCATTTTTACTATATGTGTACTAAATTCTTTTCTGATGGTGATGTGCACATGTATTTTAATCCCTACGATAATCCTTACGATGCATTTATTACATATATGAATGTTGTGAGCGATTTTATTATTCGTTTGGAAAAAGCTGTGGTTAACGATTTTGGTGATAATGAACCAAATTCAGAGGAAGAAATTTCTTTGATGCTCGAAAAATATCAAAATGAAATTAGTCGATTAAAAGAAAAACTGGAGGCATTGCCTAATAAAGCAATCGTGAATCCTGTAAAAATTGAGGATAAAGCAGCAAAAACAGAGGTTCGAAAAACTAGCACTACAAAATCAAGTAAATCAACCGTTAAAAAAACTAGTGCAAAGAAAACAAGTACAACAAAGAAACCAGTGACTAAGAAAAGTACGGCAAAATCTAGTGTTGCAAAAAAGAAAAGTGACGGAAGTTCAAAGAAAAAGTAGCCTAAAATACAAAGTCTAAATTAATGAATTACTGCATTGTATTTTAATTGTAAATAGCTGAAAATCTTTGATATCGCTTATATTTAATTTCGTTATTTAATGAAATTAAACAGTAAAATTATTTAATGAACTCAAAACTAATAAATTAAACATAAAATTATGGATACACTTCGTCCTGATTATATATTTGAAACGAGCTGGGAAATTTGTAATAAAGTAGGTGGAATTCATACTGTTATATCCACAAAAGCACTTACTCTAGCTAAAGAATTTAAGGATAATTTAATACTAATTGGACCTGATTTAACGCGTGAAACTGGCAAAAATCCTGAATTCGAGGAGGATAGAGCAATGTTTCGTGCATGGAGAAAGAAAGTTGAAAATCAAGGCTTAAAAATAAGAGTTGGTCGTTGGAAAATTATTGGTAAACCACTTGTTTTTTTGGTCGATTTTTCTTCTCTATTTGCCAGAAAAGATGAGATTTTTGCAGAATTTTGGGAGGAGTACGGACTTGATTCTATTAGTGGACAATGGGATTATGTTGAGCCTGCAATGTTCGGATATGCAGCGGCACAGATAATTGAGAGCTTTTATCTTCATCACATGAACGGAAGAGAAAAAGTTGTAGCTCATTTTCATGAGTGGATGACTGGTACAGGTGTCCTTTACTTAAAAAAGCAAGTACCTCAAATTGCGAATGTATTTACTACACACGCAACAATTTTAGGACGTTCATTAGCAGGAAATAGACTGCCATTATATAAAAATATTAAGCAATACGATGGTGATGCTAAAGCAAAGGAATTTAATATTGTTTCTAAGCAATCGCTAGAAAAAATTTCTGCAAGAGAGGCAGATGGATTTACAACAGTTAGTGATATTACAGCTAAGGAATGTGTACAATTTCTTGAAAAAGAGATAGATCTTGTAACCCCAAATGGTTTTGAAGATAATTTTGTGCCAAAAGGTGAAGATTATAAGGAAAAACAAAGCGACTCACGTGCTTTAATTCGTAAAGTAGCTGAAAATTTATTAGGCTATGAACTTACTGATGATGTTCGTTTTATTTCTACTAGTGGTCGTTATGAATTTTGGAATAAAGGTATTGATATGTTTATTGATGCCTTGGATAAAATAAATAAACGTGAAGGTTTTAATAAGGAAATTGTTGCTTTTATTTTGGTTCCTGCAAATAATTATGGTGCCCGAAAGGATTTAATAGAGAAAATGAATGGAAATCATAGCGAAGTTCTTGATAATAAATTCTTGACGCACTATCTACACGATGCTGAGTTTGACCCATCATTGCAAATGATTAAAAAGTTGGGCTTTACTAACGAAAAAAATCAAGCCGCTAAAATTATTTTTGTACCTACGTATTTAAACGGCGACGATGGTATTTTTGATGTTCATTACTACGATGTGCTAATAGGCATGGATTTGACTGTATATGCCTCGTATTATGAGCCTTGGGGATATACACCTCTTGAAAGTATGGCTTTTCATGTTCCTTCAATTACAACAACATTAGCAGGTTATGGTAAGTGGATAAATCAACAAAATATTGATACAAGTGAGTGTATTAGCGTAGTTGAACGTAATGATGATAATTACGAGCAATCAGTTAAGGATATCAGTGATAAGATAGTTTATTGTAGCTATAAATCTTTAGATGAGCTTAGAATAGCACGAGAAAATGCTTATTTTGTTTCTCGAACTGCACTTTGGAAAAATTTGGTTAAATATTATTATCAAGCTTACGACATTGCTCTAAAAAGTAAAAATGCTAGAACAAAAGATTTTGTTTTCAAGCATGTGAGAGAGCCAATAGGTAGTTTAAAAAAATTAAGTGTTAATAAACCTAACTGGAGAACTGTAACTATTGAACCTAACTTGCCTGATAATTTTCAGGGTTTAAATGTTATCTCACAAAATTTATGGTGGGCGTGGAACGATGATGCTATTGAGCTATTTAAAACAGTTAGCCCACGTGATTGGGATAAAAGTGGACATAATCCAATTAAACTATTAAAAGAAATCTCTTTTAGCAGATTGAAATCTCTTGAGGAGGATAGTGACTTCTTAAATTTATATCATAAGGTTTATAATCGCTTTAAAGAGTATATGAAGCAAGGTTTTAGAAGCGATGTTCCAGAAATAGCTTATTTTAGTATGGAATATGGAATTGCTAATCCTTTGAAAATATACTCTGGCGGACTTGGAATATTAGCTGGAGATTATTTAAAACAAGCCAGCGATTCGGCAGTTGATATGGTGGCAGTAGGTTTTTTGTATAAATATGGATATTTTACTCAAAAGCTATCAATTAATGGCGACCAAATGGTTAGTTATGAAGCGCAAAACTTTTCTGATTTACCAATTGAACTTCAAAAAGATAAAGAAGCTATTCCTATTTTAGTTAGAATAGCCCTACCTGGACGTTCGGCCTATGCTCAAATATGGAAAGTAATGGTAGGACGAGTACCATTATATTTGTTAGATACGGATCTTGAGAGAAATAGACAAGAGGATAGAAATATTTCTCATCATTTATATGGTGGTAATAATGAGAACAGGTTAAAACAAGAGATTTTCCTTGGGATAGGTGGTATTAGAGCATTACAGGCACTTGGCATTCACAAAAGCGTGTATCATTGCAACGAAGGTCATGCTGCGTTTATTGGTGTTGAACGTATTCATCATTATATTAATCGTTTTAGCTTTACTTATGCTGAGGCTTTGGAAATAGTTCGTTCATCAACATTATTTACTACGCATACACCAGTTCCTGCAGGTCACGACGCTTTTCCTGAGGAGATGATTATGAGTTATATGGGACATTATCCAGAGAGATTGAAAATAACATGGGAAGAGTTTATTCAATTGGGGAAAATGAACCCAAATGATAAAGCAGAGAAATTTTCAATGAGTCATTTAGCTGCTAATATTTCGCAGGAAATGAATGGCGTGAGTATGTTGCATGGTGAGGTTTCTAAACAAATGTTTCAGCACATGTGGGAAGGATATTTTCCTGAGGAATTACATTTAAAATATGTAACAAATGGAGTGCATTTTCAAACTTGGGCTGCTTTGGAATGGAAAAATATTATTGATAAATATTTTACTGTAAAAAGTGATAAATTACTAC
>DAOVUO010000446.1 GCA_030632545.1 Bacteroidales bacterium | reverse complement strand
TTTTGCAATAACGGTTATAGGCGCATAGATTTTAACTCCATTTTGCTCCAAAAAACCGGTGTCGGGGATATTAAATATTTGAGGAAGAGGTACATTGTTTTTGCCAGGTGTAATAACAATTTCTTGATTTCTGTCTGCCTTAGTAATTTTCACATCCGTAAAAGGCTGTTCGGCAAAGGGGTCTTGTACTAACTGAGGTTTTACCGAAAAAACTTCAGGTTTTACCGCTCCATTTTTACCTGGAATTATTACAGAAAGGCTATCGTGGTTTACTTCAACTTTGTTCAAAGAATCTTGATTGATGTAGATTCTTTCTGAATTTTTTGTTCTGTTTTTGGTTTCAACTACCGGATTGCAAGCAAACTGAAATGTTAAAATAATTAAACCGAGTGAGTACAGATATTTATGTTTCATTATTTGTCTTCTGTTTTGAAATGATAATCAGTATATTTTATCATAACTGTTAAAATGGTATCTATTGTCTGCTTTTCCTTGTGTAAAAGCAATATATAATTCATTTATCATTCCTGCAAGTTTTTTGTATTGCTTGTCTTTTTTATCGCAACTGGCATAATTATTAATCTGTCCAATTAATAATTATTGTTATTTAATTGGTGTTCCTCGTAGCTTCCGCCAACTAAGAATCGCTCATATAACTTTCGCCCCATACAACTCCTGAACTTTAAAGGCAAAGTCTGCTATGAGTAATGCATTTTTTTACTTTCTAAAGTTACGGTATTTTGTTGAAAAATTAAAACCGTTTGCTTTCTATTTTTTTTTCGTTTTTCAAAATATTCATCAAATTCAGGGTGAAATGAACTCGCATCTGCTATTATTTTCCATCCATTTTTTGTGATAATTAGTCCAACCATAATAATGATATTGAGTATTCGTATTATCGCATGCAGAGGAATGCCTCTTTTTTCTGGCATTTTTTTTAATCTAATCTCTAAACAATTAAATTGAACTTTTTGACATCTCTGGTGAAAAGTCTAATTCTATTTTTACCAATTTTTTTTCAATTTACTCGTATATTTTTGATGAATAAAAGTGGTATGATATTAATTAATACATCCCCGATGTTTGGGGAAGGCAGTTAAGTTTTAAGCTTAGAATTGAAAAAAACTTAAACAAGTCACGGTGTGAATTTGTAAATAAGAGCTATAGCTCTTGGAAAACCATCATATATATTAAGTCTTTCACGCCGTGACTATACAGATATGCTTGCAAATATCAAAGGTGTTTTGAGAAATTAATCCGAAAACTATTGCAAACTACTCAATTAAGCTTTCTTTAGGGAGCATAATTATAAAGTTAGCAGGATATTGATTATATAAGTCTGAATTGCCAAATATTATAAGTTGATCGCTGTTATTACCTGCCCAAAATGCTGCGGTTACATCCGATTCGGAATAACCACCAAAACTGAAATTAATATCTTCGTTAACAGGACTATAAACCACAGTATTATTATTGTATTTCGTGGCCACAACCAGTTTTTCTTGTATTTCGCTTGTATTATTTATTGCAAACAAAAGTTCCTTATAAGGATTGATATTATTAATTGTTGTAAACTGATCTATTGATGCGTTAAAAATATCGTAAACATAAAAATCTATAGATTGAGATTGATAATCAAAAATAACTGGATAAACTAAACCTGAAGCACTTATATCCATTTCCTTTAAAAAAGAATAGGGAATACTTAGCATTACTTGTTTGCTTATACTAGTTGAGCTTATTTCTACAATTTCCTGTAAACCAATTGTTATAGTAGAAACAATTCCCCCAAGTTCAAGAGGTCCATTAAAATAATATAATCCATTATAATTCTTTATAAAACAATAATCTTGCAAATGTGTATATAGATTATATTTATTGAATAAATTTGCACCAATTACGACAGAAAAAACTTCAGCATTATATTCCAAAACGTCTAATATAGTAATAGTGCTTAAGGATAAATCAGTTTTGGCTATATATGTACGTGTAGAGTAATCAACTGACAGGCTATCATTTATCAATAGCCAATAGCCATCGTCCTTTTTTGCTGCGGCTAAAACTGCCATTCCATCAAATCCTACTAATCTAGTTTTTCCCGAAAATTCACCATTTGAGTTAAATTGTATAGCAACTAGGTCTTGATTATCCTCTAGTGCAAAAAACAAACTACTTCTATCATCATTAATTACTAAATTTGATGGAAACGCAATAGAAATAAAAGGAATGTCTATTGAATCTACTTTTATAGAATCTTTTACGATTTCGATAATTAAACTTTGTAACTCACCAAAATCATAATTGGTCTTTTGAGAAATACCTAGTAAAGCGTATGCATTTCCAGAAATTGCATGAGCAGCAAAAGAATTATGTACGCCAGGTTTAAGATATTTTATAAATGTCACTTCACGATTTGAAATCGAATTTTGATTACAAGCATTAAAAAAAAACACTATAAATACAATTAAACCGTAAAATTTCATTTTTTGCATATTGCTCATTTTTACTAATGTTTGCTCATCTCAAATTTCTCTACTCTATAAATCAATTTAATCATCATTACTTTTCTTTTTTATTATATCATCAAAAATTTTATACCTGAGATAATAATTTAAGCCAAAATTTAAAGTAATATTTGAGAAATATAAATCATCAATAATTTGATAATTCTCAAATATAATATCGTCGCCAGTGCCTATGGAATATTTAGCATTACTATTATTAGCTAAATTAAAATCCTTATAATAACGAAGTTTTAAACTAAATTTAATGCGACTTTTACGATATGCAAAACTCGCCTCGGCCCAAGCACCATAAGTAAACGAATTAAAATAATTATTTACATTTATTGCATTTATTCCATAAGAATAATCGTCGACACCTCCAGAAAAAGCTTCGGCAGAGTTTAGTTTATTTCCATAAGCACCAGCTCCGACAGAAATATTTATTGGATTTTTTTTAGAATAGAACAAAATAGGAAGTATGTCAAACCTCATTCCTATAGGTAATTGAATGTATTTAAAATG
>DAOVUO010000327.1 GCA_030632545.1 Bacteroidales bacterium | reverse complement strand
GAACTTTTAGAATCATTAACGCAGCAAACATATAGAGATTTTGAAGTGTTAATTGTTGAAGATGGCTGTCAAAATCCTTGTCACGAAATAATTGCAAAATACAAAGATCTACTTCCCTTGCATTATTTTATTAAGCCAAACGAAGGCCCAGCTATGCCACGTAATTTTGGCTATACAAAAATCCATGGAGAGTATATCATTTTTCTTGATTCTGATGTAATTGTTCCTTCTGATTATTTGGCTATTGTAGATAAACAATTAAGCAAATCATATACAGATGCTTTTGGAGGCCCAGATAGAGCGCATTCTTCGTTTTCCACCATACAAAAGGCAATTAATTACGCAATGACTTCATTTATTACAACTGGAGGTATTCGAGGTGGAAAGAAAAAATTGGATAAATTTTATCCACGCAGTTTTAATATGGGGGTGTCTAAACACGCTTTTTACGAAATTGCAGGTTTTGCAGATATGCGTTTTGGCGAAGACTTAGATTTTAGTATTCGATTGATAATAAATGGATTTACAACTCAGTTAATTGATGAGGCTTATGTGTATCATAAACGACGAACAAAGTATAAGCAATTTTTTAAGCAAGTACATAATTCCGGAATTGCTCGCATTCAGCTTTATAGGCTATATCCGTATACACTTAAATTAGTACATTCTTTGCCAGCAATATTTACAGTTGGTTTATTTTTATTTTTATTATTATCACTTGCTTTTCCAATTTTATTTGGCTTTTTATTTTTATTTATTTTAATTATCTTTACTGATGCATTAAGCCAAAATAAATCGTTTGCTGTGGCTATAAAGGCAATTCTGGCCACATTTGTTCAATTAATTGGCTATGGAAGTGGTTTTTTGCGTGCAGTTTGGCATATTTTGGTTTTAGGAAAGAAAGATTATCAAGCATTTCGTAAAAATTTTTATAAATGATGAATGAAAAAGTTAGATGTCCTTGGGTAGGGGAAAATGATTGGAATAAAGATTATCATGATACAGAATGGGGTGTTCCCGTACATGATGACAGAAAGTTGTTCGAATTTTTAATTTTAGATGCTTTTCAGGCAGGATTAAGCTGGTTAACAATACTTAAAAAGCGTGAGAACTTTCGTAAAGCTTTTGATAATTTTGATGCACAAAAAATGGCAAATTATTCTGAGGATAAAATTCAAGAATTATTGCAAGATGCAGGAATTATTAGAAATAAGCTTAAAATTAGGGCTGCCGTATCAAATGCTCAGGCATTTTTGAAATTACAGAAGGAGTATGGCAGTTTTGATAATTATATTTGGCAATTTACAGAACATAAAACTATTGTAAATACTTGGACGAAAAACGAAGAAATTCCAGTGAGTACAGCAATGTCTGATGTGATGAGTAAGTCCTTGAAAAAGAACGGATTTAAGTTTGTAGGAACTACAATTTGTTATGCTTTTATGCAGGCTTCAGGAATGATTAATGACCATATAATTTGCTGTTTTAGGTATCGTGAAGTGTTAGACCAATAATTTGAAACCTAAGTAGCAGAAACAAGTATTTATTTTCAACTAATTAAGCAATTTTTTTTACATTTGCTCAAAATTAGATTGTTATGCAAAAACCTTCAATCCCCAAGGGAACCAGAGATTTTATTCCTGAAGAAGCTATAAAAAGAAATTATATTTTTGATACCATAAAATCGGTATTTGTAAACTATGGATATGAACCTATCGAAACCCCTGCACTCGAAAATTTATCTACATTACTTGGTAAATACGGCGATGAGGGTGATAAATTGTTGTTTAAAGTATTAAATTCAGGCGATTTTGTTTCAAAAGTAGATGATGCATTGTATGCCGAGAAAAATTCGGTAAAACTAAGTACAGCCATAAGCGAAAAGGGCTTGCGTTATGATTTAACCGTTCCTTTTGCACGTTTTGTAGTTCAGAATTTTAATAAAATTAATTTTCCTTTTAAACGTTATCAAATTCAACCAGTTTGGCGAGCTGATAGACCACAAAAAGGTCGTTATCGTGAGTTTTTTCAGTGTGATGTTGATGTTGTAGGCTCAAATTCTTTATTGAATGAGGTGGAATTAGTCCAAATTATTGATGAAGTTTTTCAAAAGCTGGAAATTAGAACTGTAATCAAACTTAATAATAGAAAAATATTAGCTGGAATTGCAGAATATATTGGTCAAAAAGATAAAATTATTGATATAACCGTAGCAATTGATAAACTTGATAAAATTGGTAATGAGGCTGTAAATAAGGAATTAAGTGAACGTGGTTTGGCTGATAGTGAAATAGATGCTCTTCAACCAGTTTTACATTTAAGTGGCTCAAATACAGATAAATTAGCAGATTTGAAAAAAGTTTTAGCTAATTCAGAAGTAGGTTTAGAAGGAATTGCAGAAATTGAAGTAATTTTTGATTTTTTGGCAGAGCTTAGTTTTGAGTCAAAAGTTGAGCTAGATTTAACACTTGCAAGAGGACTAAATTATTACACAGGTGCAATAATTGAAGTTAAAGCTCTTGATGTTCAGATTGGTAGCATTTGTGGTGGTGGGAGATATGATGATTTGACTGGTGTTTTTGGTAAAAAGGATTTAAGTGGAGTAGGAGTTTCGTTTGGAGCTGATAGAATATATGATGTATTAAATCAACAAAATAATTTTCCTGAGAAAACAATGCAAACCACTCAAGCTATGATTGTTAATTTTGGTGATACGGAAGTAAAATACGCTTTGAAAGTAGCTTTTGAACTTCGTCAGGCAGGAATAAAGACAGAAATTTATCCAGATAGTACCAAAATGAAAAAACAAATGACTTATGCTGATAAAAAAAACATTCCTTTTGTAATTTTAATTGGTGAAAATGAAATGAATGAAAATAAAATTAGTGTGAAAAATATGTTGAGCGGTGAACAAGATATGATGTTAGTTGAAGATTTTATTAAGAAAATTCATTAAATTTTGATTATTACGATGAAACGAATTCATTATATAGATGCAAAGCCTTTATCATTTGAGTTGATTGAAAATTTAATTAACTCAAATGATAAATTGGCACTTTCTGAGGAGGCAAAAAAATCTATTTTGACTTGCAGGAATTATCTCGATGAGAAAATGAAAAAGCAAACAGAGCCAATTTACGGAATAACTACTGGTTTTGGTGCATTGCACAATGTAAGTATTTCGGTAGATGAGCTATCTCAATTGCAAGTAAATCTAGTAAAATCTCACGCCTGCGGAACAGGTCAGATTGTAGAAAATAATATTGTTAAACTGATGCTTTTGCTTAAAATCCAGGCACTTTCGCTTGGTTATTCAGGTATTCAGCTTGAAACAGTTGAGCGGATTATAGATTTTTATAATAATGACATTTTCCCAATTGTTTATGAGCAAGGCTCTTTAGGAGCTTCTGGTGATTTATCGCCACTTGCACATTTGTTTTTGCCTCTTTTAGGATTTGGCGAAGTAAGCTATCAAGATAAAACTTATGCTGCTCAGGAGATATTAGATAAATTTGGCTGGCAAGCAATAGAATTAAAGGCTAAAGAAGGTTTAGCTTTATTAAATGGCACGCAATTTATGAGTGCTCACGGTGTAGCGGCAATGCTAAAGTCTTTTAAGTTGATTAAATTAGCTGATGTAGTGGGAGCCTTGTCTTTGGATGCTTATGATGGTAGGAGTGAACCTTTTGATGATGATTTACATCAAATTCGTCCTCATCAAGGTCAAATTCAAACAGCTTTAAATATTCGCAAAATATTAGAGGGTAGCGAAATTAGTGCTCAGGAAAAAGAGCATGTGCAGGATCCTTATTCTTTCCGTTGTATGCCTCAAGTTCATGGTGCTTCAAAAGATGCAATTGATTATGTAGCAAAAGTTTTGCTTACCGAAATAAATTCTGTAACCGATAATCCAACAATTTTTCATCAGGAAGACAAAATTTTATCGGGAGGAAATTTTCATGGTCAACCTTTGGCTTTGGCTTTTGATTTTTTTGCAATTGCATTGGCCGAATTAGGTAGTATTTCAGAGCGTAGAGTTTATCGTTTAATTTCAGGTGGACGAAATTTGCCCGCTTTTCTTGTAGCCAATCCTGGTTTGAATAGTGGCTTTATGATTCCACAATATGCTGCGGCATCAATAGT
>DAOVUO010000480.1 GCA_030632545.1 Bacteroidales bacterium | reverse complement strand
TAATTAAAAACATGTTAGCAATAAAATTAGCATTCAAAAACTTACTAGGGGCAGGACTTCGTACCTGGCTCAATGTAATTGTTTTGTCCTTTGCTTTTGTTCTAATCATTTTTTATAACGGATTGATAGACGGATGGAATCGACAATCGAGAAATGATTCACAAAACTGGGAGACTGGCAATGGGCAATTTTGGCATCCTGCTTACGATAAATATGATTCGTATACAATTGTTGAATCACATGGAATAATCTCAGATGATATTCAAAATTTAATAGATGAAAATAAACTTACGCCAGTACTTATCAGGCAAGCAACTATATACCCTCAAGGTAGATTACAAGGTGCTATTTTGAAAGGTGTTGATCCAAATCAAAAAATTCTTCAATTACCAACTGCCGATATTCAAAACTCGCAAAATAAATATGCGGCTATTATTGGTACAGGAATGGCAAGAGCTACTAAACTAAAAGTTGGTGATAATGTACTTATGCGTTGGCGAGATAATGACGGCACTTTTGATGCCCGCGAAATTGAAATTGTTTCCATTTTTAATTGTGATGTTCCTTCTGTAGATAACAGAATTGTATACATGAACCTTGAGGTAGTTCAAGAAATGACAAGTTTACAAAATGAGGCAACTATGCTTGTTACAAATCTTGATTATGAAAATAAAGTGCTCGAAGGTTGGGCTTATAAGGATTTAACTTTGCTTTTAAAAGAATTAGATCAAATTATTGAGTCAAAAAAAGGCAGTGGAATGGTTTTACAATCTATTTTACTAATTTTAGCATTATTGGCAATATTTGATACTCAGGTGCTTTCTATATTTCGTCGTCAGAAAGAAATTGGAACATATATAGCTCTGGGTTTAACACGAGCAAGAGTTGTTAGTATTTTTACTGTAGAAGGAGCAGCTCACAGTATTTTAGCTGCAATAGTTGGGGCTATTTATGGAATTCCTTTATTTATTTACATGAGTAAAGTGGGTATTTATTACGGCGAAATGGCCAAGGCAACAGGTTTACCAATGGCTGAAACATTATATCCTTATTACAGCGTTGGATTAATAATAAGTAGTATAATTATAGTGGTAATTTCTGCAACAATAGTTAGTTATTTACCAGCACGTAAAATATCAAAAATGAATCCAACTCAAGCTTTAAAAGGAAAAATACAATAATTAGTAGATAGTAAAAAGTAGTAAGAGAGGATTCGCTGTTTAGCTAGGAATACAATACTAAAAACTAATTACTAAGAACTAAATACTAAAAATCAATGATAAAATTTTTATTTAAAGGAATTTTAAGAGACCGAAGCCGAAGCTTACTTCCTATAATAGTGGTCTCAATAGGCGTTTTTCTTACCATCGTAATGAGTGCTTGGATGAAGGGTATATTTACCGAGATGATTAATATGAACGCAAATTTTACTACTGGTCACGTAAAAGTAATGACTAGGTCTTATGCCGAAAATTCTAATCAAATGCCTTTAGATTTGGCATTATTGGGCGTAAGCGAGTTGAGTGAAAATTTGGAAAAGGATTATCCCGATATGGAATGGGTTTATCGAATTAATTTTGGTGGACTGCTTGATGTTCCTGACAAAAATGGAGAAACTCGTGCTCAAGGCCCTGCGGCTGGAAAGGCTATCGACTTTTTTAACCATCCTAAAGAAGTTGAGCGAATGAATATCCTAAATTCAATAGTTGAAGGCGGAATCCCAAAAAAACAAGGTGACGCTATAATTAGTCACGAGTTTGCCGAAAAATTTGGAGTAAAATTGGGTCAAAAAGTAACGCTATTTGGTTCAACTATGAATGGCAGTATGCTGTTTAAAACGTTTACTGTTTGTGGAACAATCCGTTTTGGAATGACTATGCTTGATAGAGGTGCAATTTTTATTGATATTAGTGATGCCCAACTTGCTTTAGATATGGAAGATGGCTCAACAGAAATATTAGGTTATTTCAATGATGGGATATATGATAAATTGAAAGCAACTGAGGTAATTACTTCATTTAATACAAAATATAGTAAAGAAGATGATGAGTTTTCTCCTCAAATGTTTAAATTGGAACAACAATCCGGACTTGATGTATATCTGGCTATGGCCGATGGTATGGTTGGTATGATGATTTCATTTTTTATTATTGCTATGTCAATTGTACTTTGGAATACAGGCTTATTGGGCGGTTTGCGACGATATACTGAATATGGCGTGCGTTTGGCTTTAGGCGAAGAGAAAGGGCATATTTATAAAACTATGATTTATGAGGCTATATTAATCGGAATATTAGGTTCGGTGCTTGGTACAATATTGGGACTTGGAATGGCTTATTATTTACAAGAAGTTGGGCTAGATTTTAGTGATATAACAAAAAATGTGACTATGATGCTACCTCCAATATATAGAGCAACAATTTTTCCTCAACTATTTTATATTGGCTTTGTTCCAGGGCTTTTTGCTATGGTTTTAGGAAATGCTTTAGCTGGTTTTGCTATTTACAAAAGAAGTACTGCAAAGTTGTTTAAAGAATTGGAAGTGTAAGAGGAAGTTAGAAGTTAAAAGTGCCTAGAGTGAGCTAAAGTTTGGCATTAAGCAAAACTATAAAATATAAGATATGAATTATTACCACATGCAATTACATCCTGACGATAAATCCAATTATTCAAAGGAGGATATATTAGAAATTATTCAAAAAGGAGTGATTGGAATTGATATTGACCAGAATGTAGCAAAAGAACTAAACTGTAATCAT
>DAOVUO010000047.1 GCA_030632545.1 Bacteroidales bacterium | reverse complement strand
CCTATTTAAACAATTATATGAGAAATATAACTTTATTACTAGTCACTTTTTTCTTAACTTTAGGAATAAGTTGTTCTGAAAAAACTTCAGCAAAAGGATCCAATATCAAAGCTGAAAAAATAATTGATATGATAAACGATGGTGAAAATGTGATGATATCAGGTGGTACAATTATTGGTAAACTTGATTTTACTACTATTAAAAACAAAAACATTGAAACTATAGGTTTAGAAAGAGCCTATATTGATGTTTCTATCACATTTATAAACTGTACTTTTACTGAAAAAGTAATTAGCACAAAAAAAGGAAAAGATAAAAGCAGCGTAAGCTATTTTTCCAAAAACTTAAGCTTTCTTAATTGTGATTTTAAAGAAGAAGTCAAATTTGACCAATCAATATTTATAGGTACGGTAAGTTTTAATCAATCTAAATTTGAAAAGGCAGCAACATTTCAGGCGGCAAGTTTTAGAGCTGCAAACAATTATTTTATGGAAGTTACGTTTAACAACAAAGCATTATTTAATAGTTTACATGTATTAGGAAACATTAATTTTATGAAATCGAACTTTGTTGATGCGTTTAGTCTACAAAAAAGTTTTATAAACGGCAAAGCACTTTTTGGTGCGTCAACATTTAACGCTTATGCCGATTTTAGTGCTTCGAGATTCATGGACTTATTTGATTGTAAATACTCTAAATTTAAAGGAAAAGCAGTATTCTCTTTTTCTGTATTTTTTGACAATTTAAAACTTGCAGATGCTGAATTTACAGGAAACTTAGAGATTAATCAAGCTACATTTTACGAAGAGTTACAATTTAAGAACGCAAAACTTTCAGAAAATACGAAAATTAGTAATTCATTTTTTCATAAGCAGTCAAGTAGTGAATTAATTGAGATACAGTCGTATTTATCTGATAATCTATATTATATTAATTAAATAAACCCCAATAATTATGTTGAAATTAAGAAAAATTTTTACAGTACTTACTGTATTTGGCTTTTTAGCCATGAGCATTCTTAGCACACCATCGTGCGACTGGCTCGAAGATGTAGTAGATGACACCACATTAGTGGACGATTTAGACAGTCTTGCTTTTGCATTAGGATGGTTTGGCGAAAGTGAAGACCTTGATGCAATTGAAGATGACGTTAACTTTGGCTTTTCAAGTTCATCCTTACCTTCGAGCGTTGATTTAAGAGAAAATTTCCCAGTAATAGGAAATCAAGGTCAATATGGAACTTGTGTAGCTTGGGCTGTTGCATATAACCACATGACTTTTTTAGAAGCAAAAGAACTAGGCTATACAACAAGTCAAATATCAAGTTCACGTATTTTTAGCCCTAAAGATTTATTTTGGGCAATTCCTAATGGAAGCAAAGGGGAAGATTGTAATGGAACTGGATTTGAACCTGCTTATGATATATTAGTCTCACGTGGAGTTGCCACAATGGGTTCTATACCATATACAAATCTAGGTGATTGCTCGCAAGCAAGTACAGGTGGCGAAGGTGAAGCAAATTCACATAAAATATCTAATTATAGAGAAATTAATTATGATAAAACTACACTTAAAACATATTTAGCCGAAGGTAGAGCTGTAGTTTTTGGCGCAAAATTAGGCGATGAATTTATGTCGGCAGATGACGCATCAGTTCTTTCATATCAATCATTTGGCTATACAGGCCAACACGCCTATCACGCCTTGATATTATCGGGATATGACGATGATATGGGTTCAAACGGTGCTTTTAAAGTGGTTAACTCTTGGGGCGAAAGCTGGGGCGATAATGGCTATATCTGGGTTGATCAAGACTTTTTTGGTGGTGGCGATTTTGCTTTCTGTGCGTTTGTGGCACAAGCTCCTTCAATTGACCCTGACCAAGACAATGATAATGTGGTTGATGACGTTACCTCTGGTTATGATGTAATTGCATGGAATTTATATGATGAAAACTACGATGATCCTGACGACTTGTATAACGAGCGAGATAGATTTATTACATATAATGTATTTAACGGTGGCGAAACCACACTTAAAGCTACTGACGACTGGTCGATATTTTATGGATTAGCAAATGCTTATGATTCTGAAGATAACTACATTTTAATATATGACTATTATACAGACGATTATGGTGGAAGTGCTGGCGATTATGATTTAATAGATTGGAGCGATCCTAATGCCTATGGAACTTCTGTAAACTGGTGGAACAATATTGATATTCCTTCTGGGAAAAGTGTAGCTAGCGAATTAGTTGGTGCAGACAATTTTACTTTTACTTACGAAATTCCTTCAGGTGCAACTGGTTCGTACTATTTTATTCTTTGGGCTGACGGAACAAAAAAATATACAGAGTCGGACGAAGACAATAATTTCTTGATATTCTGCCAAAGTGATGGTAAACCTATTTATATAGAAAATGGTATTATTGGTTCAAATAATGTATTTGCAAAATCGGCAGATTTAAAATCAGGTGCACCAGTTAAAAATCAGGCTACTTCAAACTATTATATAGTTAAAGAAGGAAATCCAAATGCATACACACCAGCTGAATTTGCAAAAAAATTCAATTTTGGATTTGAAACTGGCGATTTTAGGAAAAAAGCTGAAAAACATGCAAAAACAACTAAAAAATCAGGTATAAAAAGTAAAAAAATTGTAAAATGAATGGATTAAGAAGAAAAGTTAAATATTTTTTTACTGCTCTGGTTTTTAGCACAGTAATAATGAGTACAAGTTCTTGTGATATTTTACTTGAAATTTTGGATGAATTAGCTGAACCTGTTGATAACACACAAGAAGAAGAGAAAAAAGCTCCTAGCGGTAAAACAATGAAAAAATTTCCTGCTCCTGAAGAATAAAAACACAAATTGTTTTTTAAAATAAAAATAAAGTTACAAATACATTTTGTAACTTTATTTTTTTATACTTTTATTTACTCATTAGGTTCCCGATGTTCGGGAAAGGCAGTTATTTGTAAAAACAATAAATTCATTAAGTATAACTGCTAGATATTCATCATTTTAACTTAAAACTTAGCACTCGAAACTTAAAACTTAACAGCCTGTACCAAACATCGGGAAAATATTATTATAAAAACCTTTAAAAATTGCATGCAACATTTTTTATTAAAAGTATAGTTACAATTTAATACAATCGCAAATTATGAATAAACTATTAGCATTTTGTTTAGTAATACTACAACTCAATAGCATTGCACAAAACAAACTAATTAAAAGCGGACCAATGGTAGGATATACAAATACCAGAGAGGCTGCTTTATGGATACAAACAAAAAAAAGCACACAAGTAAAATTCGCCTATTTTATAGAGAATCAAGCAAATAAAAAGTGGTGGACACAATCAATTACATCAAATAAAAGCAATTTATTTATTGTAAAACTTATTGCAGATTCTGTAATGCCTGGTAATAAATACAATTATGAAGTTTATATAAATAATGTAAAACTTGAATTCAACTATCCACTTAAATTCAAAACTCCGCCAGTTTGGAAGTATCAAACTGATGCTCCAGATTTTACAATAGCTTGCGGAAGTGGAACTTATGTAAATGAAAAATTATACGATAGAGTTGGGAAAGCTTATGGTAGTAAATATGAAATTTTTCCGCAAATAGCAAAACAACAACCCGATGCAATGATTTGGTTGGGGGATAATATTTACCTCAGAGGTGATGAATGGAATTCGAATACAGGAATTGCACACCGATATACACATACTAGATCATTGCCCGAATTGCAATCATTACTGGCATCTACTGCTAATTATGCTATATGGGACGATCATGATGCTGGTCCAAATGATTGTGATGGAAGTTTTTGGCATATTGATGCTACTCTTGACTATTTTGAACTCTTTTGGGCAAATCCATCTGTTGGAGTAAAAAACATAAAAGGCGCAGTAAGCTATTTTAATTGGGGTGATGTAGATTTCTTTCTTCTTGACAATCGTTACCATAGAGAACCAAATAGACTGAAAAAAGAAGGAAAAACTATGCTTGGCGAAAAACAACTTAATTGGCTAAAAGAATCATTAAGCTATAGCTCTGCTACATTTAAAGTTATTGTTATTGGCGGACAAGTATTAAATACTGCTAAAAACTACGAAACTTACGCAAATTATGGTTTTGATAAAGAAAGACAGGAAATTTTGGATTTTATAATAAATCAAGAAATTAAAGGTGTGTTTTTTCTTTCTGGCGACCGGCATTTTACGGAATTTAGCATGTTATCAGAAAACAATATTAGTATTTACGATCTTACTGTTTCGCCACTTACCTCAGGTGTAGGAACATCTTCCATTACTGAGATAAATAAAAATAGAGTAAAAGGCTCATTGGTGGAAACTCAAAATTTTGCTCTCTTGAAATTTCATGGAAAGCATAACGAACGAATATTAAACATAAATATAATTGATGCAAAAGGGAATTTATTATGGGAAAAAAATATTTATGAAAACCATTTTTAATGCACTACGTATAAAATATTTTTATTTATTTTAGCGACATTGTTTAAACAAAAAAAATGTATCTTTATCAAAAATGCACAATATGAAAAACTTATTTACTTTAATAATCTGGGCAGCAATTATTTTTTTTAGTCAACAACTAAATGCTCAAATCCAAAACGATAGTATATCAACCTTAATAGTTGCAGAAAACCAAGAAGCCGAATTAGCCTATAATATGGGAATAACTAATTTCAATAAAGGCAGATACGAGGCGGCAATTGCAAATTTTGGTGAGGCTATTAAAAACAAAACAAACTTTGATAAGGCATATTTTAATAGGGCAAGTGCAAAAGTTGAATTAGGCGATTTTGATGGTGCTATTTTAGATTTTAAAAATACAATAGGAATTAATTCTTCCTTTGCTAAAGCTCATTTTGGATTAGCTTTTGTCTATTTTAATCAACAAGATTTTGATTTAGCCCTAGAAAATTTTAATGGAGCAATTCTTAATGGATACTCAGAAGCAAATGTATTTTATTATGCTGGTGTTTGTAACTTTCAGCAATCAAAATATCCAAATGCCATAGAACAATTTAGTAAAGCCATAGAAAAAGATCCTAGATACACGTATGCATATAATGATAGAGCCAGTTGCAAAAGAAAAGCTGAGGATTTTGAAGGAGCTATTGAAGACTATACTAAAGCAATAGAACTTGAACCTGAAATGGCGATTTTTTATAATAATAGAGGAAGTGCATACAGAAAAAAAGGTGATTTTGAAGATGCAATTAGTGATTATGACTATGCTATTAGTTTAAAAGAAGATTATTTTGTTGCATACAATAATAAAGGTACGGCAAATTATGAACTGAAAAATTATAAAAATGCAATTATTGATTTCGAAAAAGCTGTAGAATTAAACCCAGAGTATGCATTTGCATATAATAATATGGGAACTGCCAAAATGAAACAAAAAGATTACAAAGGTGCAATTGAAGCATTTAATAAGGCAATAGATGCTGATCCTGAATACAATTATGCTTATTTTAATAGAGGAAGTGCAAAAGAAATGCTACGTGATTTTGATGCTGCCTGTAAAGATTGGACAAAAGCAATGGAATTAGGTTACGAGGGGGCTAAATCTTTAGTTGAGCAGTGTAAATAATTATTTCATGGGTTTATTCAAAATAAAAATTATTGTAATACTTATAGT
The DNA here is from genome assembly GCA_030632545.1 of Bacteroidales bacterium. Classification (GTDB taxonomy): domain Bacteria; phylum Bacteroidota; class Bacteroidia; order Bacteroidales; family DYOH01; genus DYOH01. The sequence continues at coordinate 4,846 of DAOVUO010000047.1, read as the reverse complement.
ATCACTATCTTCTGGTGCTTATGCTCAACAGTTCTTATCCATTTCTAAAACTGAATTTAAGACAAAAGATGAAGGTTTTAAAGAAGCATGGAAAAACTTAAATGAAGGTAATGATGCATTTATTCAAGATATTAAAGGCACATATAAAATTGCATTAAATCATTATTTAGAGGCAAATAGATATAATCCTAATACCGCTAAACTTAACTATTTAATTGGTATTTGTTACCTGAACACTATCAATAAAAATAATGCAATGAGCTATCTAAAAAAAGCCTTCAATACTAATGAATTTGTTTCCAACGATGTTCAATATTGGCTTGCCATTGCTTATCAATTAAACTATAAATTTAAACTTGCCAAAGAGCATTTGAAAAAGTATAAGCAGAATTTGTCGCCTAATGAATTACTTTTACAATCAAAAACAATAAAAAAACGGATTGAGGAATGTAAAAATGGAATTAATTTGCTCAATAATCCAACGAGGGTTTTTATTGACAATATGGGTTCGGCTATTAATAGCGAATATCCAGAGTATTCGCCTGTAATTTCAGCCGACGAAAATGTACTTTATTATACTTCTCGTAGGCCAGAAACAATGGGAAATAAAAAAGACCCAATTGATTTTGAGTATTATGAAGATATTTACATCTCGCTTAAAGCACAAGGTGAATGGCTCGAATCCGACCCGCTAAGCAAGCCAATTAACACCAAATACCATGATGCAACGGTTAGTTTAGCACCTGATGGTCAAAGTCTTTTTATTTTCAGAAGCAGTAAAGGTGGTGGAATATTAGAAAGTGTACTCGATGGTGAGGATTGGAGCTTCCCTGCACCTTTACCTAGAACAATAAACAGTAGCAAATACGAAAATAGTGCATGTTTAGCTTCTGATGGAAAAACTGTATATTTTGTAAGACAAGGTGAAGAAAATCCAATTACTGGCGAAGCAGGCGATAAAGATATTTACGTAAGTACTAAAAATCCAATTACACAACAATGGAGCGAGGGGAAAGCATTATCAAGTGTTGTAAATACTGATTATGATGAAGATGCAGTATTTATACATCCCGATGGTAGGACTCTATTTTTTAGTTCAAAGGGACATAATGGTATGGGTGGTTTTGATATTTTTAAAACTGAATTAGATGAAAATGGCCGTTTTACAAAGCCACAAAATCTTGGTTATCCTATAAATACAACTGATGATGATATATTTTTTGTTTTAGCAGCAAACGGAAAATACGGATATTTTTCGTCGGTAAGACCAGATGGTTTTGGCGACCAGGATATTTACAAAATTACATTCTTGTCGCCTGAAAATTTAATTTTAAATACAGAAGACAACTTAATTGCGAGTATAGCTAAACCTATTTCAGCATTATCAGTAGAAAAAGCAATAGAAATTAAAAAAATTAGATTAACAATTGTAAAAGGTCTGATAAATGAAGCACTTACAAGCGAGGCCATTGGTGCTGATATAGAAATAATAGATAATGAAAAAAATGAAATTGTTTTTCAATCACAATCTAATAGTTCTACAGGAAAATATCTTGTAGCTTTGCCCTCAGGTAAAAATTATGGATTAGTAGTAAAAGCTCATAATTACCTGTTTCATTCCGAAAATTTTGACATACCTGCAAGCTCAGAATATCAGGTAATTGAAAAAAATATTGAGCTCCTAAGTTTAGAAATAGGCTCTAAAGTAATTCTTAAAAATATTTTCTTTGAAACAGGAAGTGCAAAACTCAAAAATGAATCGAATGCTGAATTATATAGAATTATTAAACTAATGAAAACTTATCCTTCAATAAAAATTGAAATTTCGGGGCATACAGACAATGTTGGCTCAGAAAAAGTAAATTTACAATTATCCGAAAATAGAGCAAAAGCTGTTGTCGATTATATAATTAAACAAGGAATTAGTAAATCTAATTTAAGTTATAAAGGTAAAGGATTTAAACATCCTATTGCTTCAAATAAAACGAGTATTGATAGACAAAAAAACAGAAGAGTTGAATTTGAAATTATTGAAAACAATTAAAAAAATACTAAAATTTTAGCTATGAAAACTATTTTAAAGTTTATTTTATTCTCTTTTTCATTGATTGGATTTTTAAGTGTTAACGCACAATACAGTCCAAAAATTAAGAAAAAAGACTATAAAATTCAAGTTTCTCAAGAAGATTTGAAAGAGCTTTCAAAAGAACTCCGAAAAGGAAATATGAACTACAATCAAATGAAGCCAGGTACGTATTTGAAAGCTTCAAAACATTTTTTAAATGCTTACAAATTTATACAAGACAATGCTGCATTAGATTATAAACTAGGTATTAGTTTACTTTATTCAAGTCCAAAAAAAGAAGCATTGGATTATCTTATTTCGGCTTATGAGAACAATCAATATATAACTAAAGACTTAAACTATTATTTAGCCAGAGCATATCATTTTAACTGGAATTTTGATAAAGCAGACTATCATTACGATGAATACTTTAATAGTCTTAAAAAAAGTCAGCAAAAAAAGCAAATACATAAAATTGAACATTTAAAAAAGCAGTGTGCTAATGGGAAAATTTTAGTAAAAAAGGACACCAACGTTATTATTACAAACTTAGGCCCATTGATTAATTCGGAATATGATGATTATAATCCAATTTTTTCGGCAGATGAAAGTGAAATGTACTTTACTTCGAGAAGACCAACAGACGAAAAAAGCCGTAGAAATGAAACAGATAACAGGTTTTATGAAGATGTGTATGTAACCTTTGTCAACAATGAAGAAAAGTGGTCTGATGCTTATAGAGTTGATGAGCCTATTAATAGCGAATATAATGATGCAGCCATAAGCATATCAATGGATGGTCAGGAATTATACTTATACAAAGGAAATAAAGATTTTGGCGCACTTTATAAAACCAGTTTGAAAGGCGATAAATGGAAAACACCAGCACAATTATCATCAAGATTTAATTCAGAATATCACGAAACATCACTAGCCTACTCTTTTGACGGAAAAATTATGTTTTTTGTTTCAGATAATCCTAACAAATCTATTGGTAGGAAAGACATTTATTCTAGCTCTTTCAATGGAAAAAAATGGTCAAAACCTGAAAATTTAGGCCCTGTGATAAATACGCAATTCGATGAAGAATGTGTATATCTAGCACCCGACAATAAAACACTTTATTTTAGCTCAAAAGGACATAACTCAATGGGAGGCTACGATGTGTTTAAATCTGACTTACAGGGCAATGGAATTTGGTCTCCTCCTGTAAATATTGGTGTTCCAGTAAATACACCTTACGATGATATGTTTTTTAAACCAACACTAAACGGACGTTTTGCCTACTATAGCAGTATAAATGATTCCGTAAATCACGGTGGATCAGACTTATACGAAATATTCTTTTTCATCCCCAAACCTCTCATTCAAAGCAACGAGGATAATTTAATTGCCTCACAAGCAAACCCTGTTCAAGAAGCAATGATTGAAAAAACACTTGAAATAAAAACCATTAGATTAACAATTGTAGAAGGAATTGTTAGTAGTTCAACAGGCGAAAATGTTGAAGCAAAAATTGAAGTTACTAGTCTTAATACTAATACAATAGTATCCGAACTATCATCAAACTCAAAAACAGGGAAATATATTGTGACTTTGCTTCCAGGTAATAATTATAGCATGAACGTTAAAGCAAGTGGATATCTCTTCCATTCAGAAAACTTCAATATCCCAGCAACTGCTCAATATCAGAAAATTAAAAAGGATATAGAACTTCAAAAAGTTGCAATTGGCGCAAAAGTAGTTCTAAAAAATGTATTTTTCGACACTGGAAAAGCCACTCTTAGTCCAAAATCATTTGACGAATTAGAAAAATTAATTTCGTTTATGAACGAAAATCCAACTGTAAAAATTGAAATCGGTGGACACTCCGATAATATTGGAAATTACAACAGTAATTTAAAATTATCAAAACAGCGTGCTCAGGCTGTTGTTGAACACTTATTACAAAAAGCAATTAGTCCCGACAGATTAGAATCAAAAGGCTATTCATCTTCTGAGTCTATTGCCGATAATAAAACTGAAGAAGGTAGACAAAAAAACAGACGTGTTGAAGCACGTATTACTGGATATTAAAATACAGTTTTTCACGTACTTAGATTAAAGGAGTGTTTTTTAAATCATCCCTTTAGTTTTTGTTAGTCAAACTGTTTTTAAATACTTTAGTAACACAAAAAAATAAATCATTTTTTTCTACATTTGTTCTAAATATAAAATTATAAACAAACTCAAAATGAAAACTACTGCTTTTACAGATTTCCATATTGAATTAGGTGCTAAAATGGCTGAATTTGCTGGCTATAATATGCCCATTGAATACGATGGTATTAATAAAGAACACATCGCAGTACGAGAAAGTGTTGGAGTATTTGACGTGTCGCACATGGGTGAATTCTGGGTTAAAGGACCAAAAGCGTTTGAATTGGTTCAAAAATTAACTTCCAATAATGTGGCCAAACTAAGCCCTGGAAAAATTCAATACTCTTGCTTTCCTAATGGAAAAGGTGGAATTATTGACGATTTATTGGTTTATCATTACGAAGACCAAAAATATATGCTTGTTGTAAACGCTGCAAATATTGAAAAAGATTGGAATTGGGTAGTCGAAAATAATACCATGGGTGCAGAAATTGAAAATGCATCGGATAGAATTTCACAATTAGCGATTCAAGGCCCTAAAACAATTGAAATATTACAAACACTTACAGATATTGACTTAAATGCACAAAAGTATTATACTTTTACGGTAGGGAAATTTGCTGGCTTAGACAATGTAATCAT
>DAOVUO010000358.1 GCA_030632545.1 Bacteroidales bacterium | reverse complement strand
ATTATAATCCACATCGTAACCTACGTTTCTTATCCAATAATAGGTATATTCCGTTGATGCATCAATTTCAAAATGAATGTTTGCCAATCCATATTTAGGTAATTCTTGCAAAGTATCTTTAGTTTCGGGGTCGGTAATAATAAAACCATTTGATAAATACTCAAATTGTAAAGGATTTGGAAGTGGTGCATAATATGTATAAGTAGTTCTAATTGGAGTCATTTTTTCCTCACCAAAAATACTTTCGTACTCCACTTTTGAATATTGCGAATTACTAGGAGTTGGATGTGTCATATCAATTTCTTCGCCACCCAATGAAACCACAGCAATAAACTCACGATGCGGCTGAGGAACTGAGCCTAAAAGGGAGTCAGTTGGCAACATTTGATAGCTTGTATCAACAAAAGCAAAACCCTCATAATTACTTATGGATTGAAGAATAAGATTTTTCCAGATTACATTACCTGTAGAATCACGTTCCATCCAGTACGACCAAGTTGTGTCGCTTAAGCTTGCGTCATCAATATTTGGCGAAAATGGATAAAACATATTATCGTCTTTTAACAAATTACCGTGTGCATAGCCTATGCCTTTTGAAAGTGGCACTAAATCTGGTGGGTCAATCCAAAGCTCGTAGGAACAATAAGGGTCATAATACTGATAACCAGGCACGATATCAACATTCCACGTAATTTTCCAGACACGTATTTTATCGCCAGGTTCTTCAATATCAACAATTCCATCACCGTCTGTATCTTCTGCTACATTTCCATCTCTATCAATATCTTCATAAACATCAGTTGCAGTGCTATCTTTTAAGTGCGCCCAAGGATTAAGCCAATAAACTTCCTCTTCGGTTAAAGTATAGCCTTTTGGATAAATTGAAGCAGTATCTAACCAAACATCCGGATATCCATCTCCATCCATATCGTAATCGGGCGAAGACTCATCATTACTGCCTTTTAGCACATCAACAAATTTACCGCCTGGTGTTTTTAAAATTGGTATATTGATAGAATTATCTGTCCAATAAAAAGGAACATCTTTTGGTACAAATTGCGAATAAGTAGTCTGAACCGCCGAAGTACGCTCTTTGTTTTCCATTATCATAAATACCTTAAATGGCTGATAATCCAAACCAAGAAAATTTTTCCAATTTACATCGGCATCGGCTACAATACTAGCACTAAACATAATATCGGCATAATTGCGGTATTTTTTAAAGCTCATTTTTTTATTTCCTGCCAAAAAGCTTGTTGTATTCTCAGAAGCATAAATTAAGGATGAATTTATTATATAATCATCAACATTTTCGTGCATAGAATCTTCAGGTTCTGGCGTAAGCAAACGATATTTTATTTTAAGCTCAGAATGTGCATTTAATGTAATATTTTCAAAAGTAATTGTATCACCATTCAATTGGTAATCCACTCCCACCGTTGGTATATCATAAAAATTAAAATAATCTCCAATAATTTCTTTTGTCTGAATTTTTGTAATTGCTGAATTTGTGAGATTTCTAAGTTGAATAATTACCGTAAAAGTGTCAATTCCATCGTAAGAAATGGCATTATCCCCAGCAATTATATCATTAGGAATGTCGTTAAAAACCGAGCGTGTTACATCCACTTCTGATAAAAATGCGGATAAAATAGCATTAAAAGGATATTGCAATTGGCGGCTATCTTCTGCAACACCAGGATATCCTCCAGCAGTTGGAATACCCAAATTACATAAAATTCGGCCATTACTATTTTCTAGTTTAAAGTAAACAGGTCGATTATCTCCATTTAAAGTAGCCAAAACATTTTCTGCTTCGGTTGTTACTTTAGGAATTGAAGAAGCATATAATTGAGTATTTTCCTTTAATGACGAATATGGTGCTGAATTAGCATTAAACTGAATTTCAGCAATTCCATCACTAGGCGAATACATATCAGTAAAATCAAAGTCTGTAATATCCAGATAGCCTAATTTTGCAATAAAATAAGCTGCATTTCCTTCAGTATAAATAGTTCCACCATTGTCTAAAAAATCTTTGAATTGTTGTACAATTTCTGGGTGATTAATAAATACACTATCAATATATATTTTAGGGTCATTTTCGCCTTCTGTAAATGCTGGAATAATAACCAGTTTCGTATTTTCAGAAAAACCATTTGCAATAATATTTTCCTCATTTGCAAAATAGCTGCTGTTTTTAAATAAAAAACCATCAATTGTGTACTTAAAATAATGGCTTTCCCAATTTATTGACTGTCCAGCAAATTCCATATCGCTACGAAAAATAGCTATACTTTGCGAATGTCCTTTAAATTGTAGAGAGTAATGCTCTTCTGTAGTCCAATTGTAATTAATTCCTGTGGGATAACTTGTAACAGTTTCAAATTCTGTTGGTTTAGGAACAGAAAGTACAAATCTGCCCTTATTTACACCTTCTGTAACCCAATAAACTGAGTGCTCGCCATAAGCAGGGAATAAATCAGTATCAAAAAAACTAGCCGTAGAATGATAATCATTTACCGAAGCTTCGAGTACAAGTTTGTAGGTATTCAGAAAATTATCTTGCAAATCATCTGTGGGGATAAGTTCTACATTTTGAGCCTGTATTCCAGTGCTAATAAAACACAACAAGAGCCACAAGCTTACTTTTTTAATTTGGTTCGTGAAATTTCTCATGATAGCGTATTTATGGTTTAAATTTAATTAATGATATGCAGGACAGTATGTATTGTCCCTTGATTTATCTTTAGCCTCACAGCCAAAAACTATATTTAGTCCAACTCTAAAATTTAACGAGCGTACATTAGATGGTAAAATATAACTTGTTTTTGTGTCTTTTACAAATTTAAATGGCAAATTATCTGTAACAAAATAAAATTGAATTGGCTCTTTTTTAAGTACTACTGCTAATCCTAGATTTGTAATTTGATTATTCATGTACGAAATTCCTGCCGACATATTTATATTTGAACTTAGACTATAATTTATAGACCCCGTTTGAGTGAAAAAGATTGCATGAGTTGACCAAAAAAAGTGATTTATTAGTCCAATTTTCAGTTTTTCTGTCAGATTATAATTTCCTGCAAAATATATTTGTGCTGGTAATAAACTAAAAAAGCTTTTTTGCCCTTGTTGATAATGAAATAATTGCTTGACAGAGTCTTTTAGTATTGTCTGAATATCAGTTTGTAAAACTGTTCCAGAAGTATATTGGTTTAAATCAATTCCCTGAAAATTAAAACTTCCTGAGGTTTGTAAATTAAGTGTATTTGTTTGCCAATAAATAAATCCCAAATCTAAAATACTTCCTGAAAAACTAATTTTTTCGGAGTGTTTGTAATCAAATCCTAAATCAATAGAAGCTCCACGATTTTTGTTTAGAAGAAAATTGGCGATTGGATTTGAAAAAACAGGTCGAATTTGCTCCATTAAGCCCTGAGAATCGTAAGAAAATGTCATTGGGAAAGATGCATTTATATTGTAATCAGGCGTAAATTGTATTTCAACAGGATTGTCGTTTGTTTCGATCGAAAAATATGATTTTTGCGTTTTAAAAAGAGCCGCACCTTGTAAATAGCTCAATCTTATCCCTATACGTAAATTCGAGTTTATTTCTTGCGAAACAGCTGCGGATAGCGAAGTGTAGCCTAATACATCCAATTTATTATTCGCCAATTGAAAATTTAGAGGTGTATCATCATCCGAATTCCAATTTCCACTTAATAAGCCAAATAAATCATCAGTATAGTATAAATTAATGGCTAATTTTGATTTGAGATTGAAAGAAAAATAACGCTT
>DAOVUO010000125.1 GCA_030632545.1 Bacteroidales bacterium | reverse complement strand
AACAGGTTCATCGCCAATGTCAACTTTATTGGTCATAGGCTTTTCCGTTAAATTCATTATCGTTGCACCGATATTAAAATTATCGTTAATTCTATAGTCTAAATGAGTTCCCAGTAAAGTCTTAGTTTCAAAACTATAAAGCTCGTTACTTTCCAGCGAAATACGCATAGGCGTTCCAGATTCCAACAAGCCCTGATTTAATATAGTAACCCTTCCTAAAAGATAATCAACTACGTAATCTGCACCTTCTTGCAATTGAATACCACCTGCCGAAACCTTAACTGAGCCTTGCGGAATATTCATGGCATTTAAATATATCTCAGAACCTGACGAAGAACGATATTTCCCTTTTAAACTAAATTTATTCTTCTCAGCAATCTGCATAGCCTTACTTTGAGTAGAATCATACAACTCTTTGTACACATATTTATCGGCAATATCCAAATCATCAAATTGAGCTTCCAGATATCGACCAAATGGTTCACGCTGCGGAAAAATAATCTTGCCTTTTGAGGCATTAATTGTAATTTTATCAATAAAATCAAAATATCCGTCTGGACTAGCATCTAATTGAGAATTTAATTTATCTAATCCTAATACTTGCAATAATACTTTTCCATTAATAGCTCCATCGGGTATATAATTAATTGCAGTTCCTGTATTATCATTATGATACATTATATGAAGCTGAAAGTCCTCAGAATTAACCTGATAAGCACCCATTGAATAAATGTTTTTCATCATTAAATCCCATGTTGGTAATTTGGGAGTTAAAGCTGTTCCTTTAAGCAACTTAAGCATTAAAGTTTGCGGTGCATCAATTCCACTATTTGAGAACTCCCCCACCCTATATACTTTCCCACCAAGTGTATATTCATAAGCTACCGCTAAAACCTCATCGGCGTTTAAAGCAAAGTTTAAAGAAATATAGCCTAATTTTGCACTATATGTAAATTCAGTTTCTCTAAGTTTTCGTGCATTTTCAAGCTTTTCGAAATCACGTCCAATACTCATATTTGGCTCTAGTGCAATTAATGCAGATGCTGCTTGATTGATATCACGAACTTGTGGAAAATTATCAAAAATGAGAGATAAAAGATTATTTATACTATCCTGAGGATAAGGTGCTCCAATGGTTTGTGTAAGAATTGGCGAATATATATTATTCTGATTTTCACCCAAATCCATAAAAGCCAAAATGTTTCTAGAATTTTCAAAATTCCCTGTTTTATTTGTTACCCAAACTTCAATACGAGTAATACTTATACCTGAATTAATAATAGGTAAATTCTCTAACGCTCTATCGTAATTCTCTTTAAAATAATGAGATAAGAAAAAGTGCCTATTGGCCTCATAATCGCCAGCAGAAATCTCAAATTCGCTACTTTGTGCACCACCTTCGAGTTCAATTACTTTTGACTTGCCCTCCTGCTTTGATACTACACTAGTAACCATTAGATTACCAAATTTAAGAGCTGTTTTAATTCCAAACAAACTGTGGCTACCACTTATTAATGAGCCATTTAAAGGAAAAGACACATCGCCTGCTTCAATATTCTGAATTATTTCATCTTCTTTACCAGTATAAGCAAGTTTTGCCTGATTTTCAAAATCAAAAGTAGCTTCAGTATTGTAATTTATACCCACTTTCATTTTATCACCAATTTGACCAATCACTCCTAACTGAATTTTTTCATCAAAATCAAACTGAATCTGACGTTGTAATCGCTTTGGCAATGAAGGATCGCCACTATTAGAATAATTTAAGCCAAATATTAACTCTGCTGAGCCATTTGGCCGAATATCTATTACATTGCTTCCAAAAACTTTATCAAACCCATCAAAACCAATATTTAATTGAGGATTTAAAAATCTATCTAATGGATTAGAATTATTTCCTGTCCGAGTTTGTCGTGCAGCATTCATCCAGTAACTTTGCGTAGCTCTATCTGCTTCTAGCTTCTTATATTGTTCAAAACTTAAAAAAGTAGGATCACCAAAATCCATATCACCAAGCTGATACTTTATTTCATACTCATTTGTAATAGCATTATATTTTACTTTGCTTCTTAAATCTCGGGGCATTCCATAATTAGGATATTTATTTTGAGCTTTGTATAGCAGTGGATTAGTTACAAAAGGACGAATTTTAAAATATTCGGGTATACTATCATTTGCACTTGGAAGTGAATCAATAGCTATGCTTGAACTTGCCAAAAGAAAACTCAACTTAAGGCTTAAAAACAAAATAATTATTGGTGTTAAAACTTTACTATTCATTAGATGCAATACGTCTGAAATTATGTTACAATCAAGCATATACCCACAGAAATTGTCTCAAAATCTATAAGTACATTAAAAATATATCTACAAATAAAGCCTATAAGGCTAAAAAAAGTAAAATTTTGTCATAGGCAAAATAAGTCTTGAAATAATAGCATCTATAATAGTTTTAACGCATTCTTAATTAATTCTTCTACTGTAAAATTACTTTCCTTATTTAATAATTTATCAAGTCCTTTATTAATCTGTATTTTTGAAAAACCAAGCATTAACAGAGCATCAAGCGCTTCTTCTCTAACTTTGTAATCCTTAGCCAATACCATTTCTAAATCATCGCTAAGTTTACCAAGCTTATCTTTTAGCTCAATAATAATTTTTTGAGCAGTTTTCATACCAATACCTTTCACACTCTTAATAATATTCACCTGACTTCCCAAAATTGCTTTTTCCAATTCATCTGTCGTAAGGGTCGAAAGCATAACCCTTGCAGTATTAGCACCAACACCCGAAACAGAAATAAGCAAACGAAACATTTCACGCTCTTTTTTAATTACAAAACCAAAAAGCTGATGCGAGTCTTCGCGAATTACATGATGTATATACAATTTATGTGCATTATTCTCAGAAAGTTGAGAATAACTATGTAAACTAATATTTATAAGATAGCCAATTTTTGAATTATCAACAACGGCATAAGTTGGTGTAAGCTCTGAAATTAATCCTTCGATATAGTCAAACATATTATTTCTTAATCTTGAATGCCAAAGTTAATAAAGATTTTTAAAATGTACCAATTCGAGTGTAAAGTACAAAAAAATAAGAATATGCACATAATTCGTCGACCAAATACAGCATTTTTAATAATTTTGAACGCTTGCAGACAAAAAACAAGGTTTAATCAAGCGGAAACAGTTATCAGTCTATCAATTCACATTTTTTAAAATAAATTCATTTTTTGAATGCAAGTTTTTTACCATATTGGCGTCAAAGTACCAAACATTAAAATATCAATTTATGAAACGTTTTTTCACAACTTTAAATCTAATTATCATTTCATCTATAATACTATTTGCCCAACAAGGTAGTGGACGAGGTGGAAATATGCCACAAATAGGTGTTTTATCAGGAAAAGTAATTGACAAAAGCAGTAACACTCCAGTAGAATATGCAAGTATTATTCTTTACAGTATGCGCGACAGTAGTCTGGTAAGCGGAACAATTACCAACGCAACAGGCGGATTCCTCCTAAAAGATTTACCCATGGGAAGGTTTTATTTAGATATTAAATTCCTAGGTTACGACCATTTAATAAAGCACAATATAAAAATTAACCCAAAGCAAACTACACTGAATTTAGGAAAGATTCTCCTAAATGTTTCAGCCGAAGAAATTGGCGAAGTGAGTATTGTTGCCGACCGGACACAAATACAGTATAAATTAGATAAAAAAGTAATTAATGTTGGTCAGGATGTTTCTGCCGCAGGAGGTTCGGCGGTAGATGTACTTGAAAAATCGCCTTCTATTCAAACAGATATTGACGGAAATGTAACTTTACGAGGAAGTTCAAGTTTCACCGTTTTTATTGACGGAAAACCAACAGTACTGGATGCTAACGATGCACTACAACAAATTCCTGCTTCCGAAATTCAAAATATTGAACTTATTACAAATCCATCGGCAAAATATGACCCCGATGGTGTGGCTGGAATTATCAATATTGTAATGAAAAAAAATCGCACTAGTGGAATTAGTGGAATTGTAAATGCAAGTATTGGAACAAATCACAAGTATAAAGGTGATTTTTTAGTGAATTTTAGGGCCGATAAGTTTAATTGGTTTATTGGAGGTAATTATCGTGATTATACATTTTTAGGAGGTAATGAATCTGTACGCGAAACTTATTTACCCACTCAAACTAATTACTTAAATTATTCTGGCACCAGAGATATGATAAGAGGCGGAGATGGAATAAAAACAGGAATTGATATAAATTTAAGTACAAATCAATCACTATCATTAAGTGCAAATATTGGAACTTTTGAATTTGTAAGAGCATCTAATTCAAACTATGAATCGTGGACTAATTTAGACCCAACAAGTATAAGCTTCTATAATTCTGTAAATAATTTTGAAAGAACAGGGCCTCGTTATTCTGGAAATATGACTTATCAATTAAATTTCAGTAAACCAGGACATCAAATTCAAGCACAAGTAAATTATAACAATCGTGGTGGTTCTGAAAATGAATCTATGGATCAAGACGATGTGGATATAAATGGAAATATAATACCCAACACAAAATCGAGCAGAAGAACTACTGAAGAAGCAGAAGAAGCAGGTTTTAGAACAAAAATTGATTATAGTTTACCTCTTGGTCAAATTAGAAAACTTGAAGCAGGATACCAATCCAGATTATCAAATTCTGCATCAACATACCTCTACGAAAATTTTGATATAGATAATAATTCATGGGTTTCTGATCCAAATTATAGTAACGACATGGAATACCTGAGACAAATTCATGCAGTTTATTCAACGTATGCCGACGAATTTGCAGGTTTTGGAATCCAAGCAGGAATTAGAGGAGAATATACATACAGAGATTTTAACCAAATTACGACAAACGAAAACTTTAATTTAGAACGTTTTGATTTTTTTCCAAGTTTACATATAAGCAGAAAACTAGGAAGTAGTTTAGAGGCACAAGCTGGTTACAGTAGAAGAATTAACAGACCTAGAGACCGACACTTAAATCCATATCCAAATTTTTCGGATGAATTTTCTGTTAGTCAAGGAAATCCAATGCTTGAGCCTGAATATACAAATTCGTTTGAGCTGAATTTTATTAAACGAATGGGACACTCAAGTCTATCATTTGAAACTTACTACCGAGCAAGTACAAATATAATGACGAGAGTTCAAACCTTATTGCCCGATGGACGTTTACTCCGCACATGGGATAATTTAAACAGCGACAATTCTTTAGGAGCAGAATTAATGGCAAATGTATCAGTTTCAAAAGCTATAAGCATTATGGCAAGTACAAATGCTTACAGATATAGTTTAGAAGGAACAATCTCCGACGAAGAAGTAGTAGCCAATAGTTTTAATGTAGATGGTAGAGTAAATGCCACATTAAAGCTTAAATCAAAAACTCGATTCCAAGTAAATGGATTTTACAGAGGCCCATCAGCAACAGCACAAGGCACTCGCGAAGCATTCTTATTTATGAATGTAGCAGCTCGCCAAAGTTTATTTAACGATAAGTTAAACTTAACTTTATCAGTACGAGATCCTTTTAGCACTATGCATCATAAATTTACTAGCGAAACAGAAGAATTTTACAGCTCTGTTGATTTCAATAGAGAAGCACAAGTTGTTCAGTTTAGCATAAGCTACAAAATTAATAACTACAAAAGCAAAAGACAAAAAGGCGAAAATGGTGGCCAAGAAATGGATTTTGATGAGGATATGTAGATGGTAGAGAAGTAAAAAGTTTTGAGTTAAAAAGTTTTGGGTTTTGGGTTTTGGGTTTTGAAATTGTTACAAAATAAGCGGTTAATTTCAACAAGTCACGGTGTGAATTAGTAAATAAAAACAACAACTCTTGAAAAACCATCATTTCTATTAAGTCATTCACGCCGTGACTATGCAATAATTTTTATGAAAAATAATTTGAATTTCAGGCAGGAGCCTAAGCCGAACGTAGGCTAAGACATTATTCCCGATTCTAAACTCCTAGGGCGTTGCCCTAGGCTAATGATTATCGCCCTTTCAGGGCTGATTTGGAAAAAGGCTCAAAAGCCTAGCCCTGAAAGGGCGACCATCATTAACATGGGGCAAAGCCCTATGAAAAAAAAGGCGGAATAACTTTCTTTAGCCCTGAAAGGGCGAAATCGTATTTTCTACAATTCCTAGGGCTATGCCCCAGGCTTGTGATAGCCGCCCTTTCAGGGCTAAGACATTATTCCCAAACATATCGTTCATCATAATCGACATTATATTTTTTCAAAAAGGCTCTATACTCCTCTTGAAATGTTTTAGTTGCATGATGCTCTTTTTGGTTTTCAATATAGCTTGACACCACTTCAATTTCAGATGGATTTACAGAAAAAATACCATAACCATTCTGCCAATAAAAATTACTGTATTTACTCCCTTTTGTTTTTATCCAATTTGATGAACGTTTTTTTATTTCTTCTAAAAGACTCATTTGTGCCACTTTTTTGGATAATAGGCACAAAACATGAATATGATTATTATAGCCACCTACTCTTATTGGATTACATTCCATTTTTTTGCAAATACCACCAATGTAGCTAAATAGTTCGTTTTCTATTTCGCTATCTATTAAATTTGCTCTATTTTTTGTGCTAAATGTTATGTGTACATAAACTTTTGATATGGATTGTGACATAGATTTTATTTTAGATTTTATTCTGGCATTTTAGATAAATTATTTCTCCTTTCAGGGCTAAGACATTATTTCCGACTTTAAACCCTAGTGCGTTGTCCTAGGCTAGTGATAGCCGCCCTTTCAGGGCTAAGACAATATTTCTGATTCTCAAACCCTAGGGCGTTGCCCTAGGCTAATGATAACCGCCCACTTTGGGGCTAAGACAAAATAAGCAATTTTTAACAAGTCACGGCGTGAATATGGAAATAAAACAACAACTTTTGGAAAATCATCGCATTTATTCGGTCATTCACGCCGTGTCTATCAATATATACTTATTTTTTCTATCTTACAGTTTTGTAATATAAGGTTCTTTT
>DAOVUO010000239.1 GCA_030632545.1 Bacteroidales bacterium | reverse complement strand
TTATTAATTTTATTGAAAATTTTCAAAGTTTATACGATTTATTTTGGGGTTAAACAATGCTTGACAGTTAGAGAGTTACAGGTTTGTTTTCGTTTATATCATCAAAGTTCGGCATTTTTGAAAAGCTTACATGTAACTTGGGTTCTCTATCAGGATAAAAACAATGTGCATTATTGCAATTACCACAAGTGTATCTGTATAAACAAAAAAATTGCTTAACTTTATAACAAAATAAACCAAAGTATAAAATAAATCCTGCACTATGAAAACCGAATCTACCATAAAATTAGTTACCGTTTATACCGATAGAGCTCAAGTTACACGCCATACCAAAGTTAAACTTTCGAAAGGAGTGCAAAGTATTTCGTTCGATAATCTTTCGCCACAGATTATTGAAAAAAGCGTTCAAGTAAGTGCGGCTAAACCTGTGGTTTTAAAGGATATTAAGTTTAATAAGGAGTACTTGCCTATTTCTAGCGATTCCAAACGAAAAGAACTAGTAGAAAAAATTGAGAATTTGCAAAATAAACTCAACAGTCATACTGATATGCACCAATTGCTATCAGACGAAAAAGTATTTGTTCAAAATATCTCAAACAAGGTTATTTCATCAAAGCAAAAAAATACAAACGAGCTAAATCCTGAATCTTGGCAAGCAATGATAACATTTTATCATCAAAAAACACATGATATTGATAGCAAGCTTAGGGAGAAAAATATAGAAATTAAAGAGTTGCAAGCAAGTATAAAACAACATACTAAATCATTAAAATTATTGGGGGATGATCAATATAAAGAAAACAATCAAGTACTATTAAGTTTGGAAGTACCACAAGAGGGCGAGTACGATATTTTGCTCAAATATGTTGTTTATAATGCCTCGTGGACACCTAATTATGATATTAGAGTTGATAGTGAAACCCGTAAAATCAATATCGCCTATAATGCCCTTATTCAGCAAAATACAGGCGAAAATTGGATGGATGTGAGATTAACGCTTTCTACTGCAAAACCATATATTTCGGGTAATGCACCAAGTTTATCGCAATGGAATATTGCACAAAGAGTAGAAAAACCACTTGCATCACCTGCATCTTATGCAAAAAGGGGATTAAAAAAATCTAAGATATCAGTAAAAACACATAACAGTGAACGTGAAGAAGGACTTTCTGATATGATTACAGGTGCATTTGAAATTGCAAAACCTACGGTTTCTGTTGAACAGCAAGGTGGTTCACAAGTGTTTAATATTGAAATACCTAATACTATTGATAGCGATAATGAGAAGCATAAGGTTGGGTTTACGCTTATTCAATTTGATGCAAAATTTGAATATACTTGTATCCCTAAACTATCGAAATACGTTTATCAAAAAGCACTTATTAAAAACGAATCGGATTTTACGCTAATTGCTGGTGAAGCAAGTGTGTTCTACGATGGCAATTTTATTAGCACTACTCAGCTTAAAACAACACAGCCATCGGAGGAATTTAAACTTTCATTAGGAATTGACGAGGCGTTTACTGTGGAACGTAAGCAAATTGAAAAGTTTCATCGCAACGAAGGTTTGTTTAAAACAAAACGTAAGAAAATAGAATACCACTATCAGATAAGTATTAAGAATAATAAGAAAACTAAAGAAGAGCTTTTAGTTGAAGATCAAATTCCAAAATCGCAGCATAAGGATATTGAAATAGAACTTGTTGAACCTAAAATTAAAGAGAACTCCGATGCTTTAAGCTTAAATATTAGTAATTTAATAAAATGGAAAATAGTTGTTGATAGTGCAGAGGAGGAAAAAATTAATTTAAAATACTCTGTTGAATATCCTGTTGATATGAATATTGCTGGTTTGGAATAAAAAAACACTATTAAATAATTGATACGATGACTATTATTCGTAATAAACAGTCATCGTATCGGTATAGCTATCAAATTTTAAAAATAGAAATCAATTCTTTAAGTTGTTGTGCTTGAGACGATAATTCTTCGGCCGACGACGACATTTCTTCTGCTGATGCAGAGTTCTCGTTTGAAATTTGCGTTAGCTGTTGTATCGAACTATTTATTGCTACAACACCATCTTGCTGTTCTCTACTTGCTACTACAATGTTTTTCACCAATTTTGCACTTTCAATTATTTCGGGAATTAAGTTTGTAAGTTTTTCACCCGCTAATTTCGAAATATCTTGTCCTCTTCTTGATAAATTATCTATTTCTTCCGACACTTTTTTTGTTTTATCAGCAAGTTTTCTAATTTCAGTTGCTACTACAGCAAAACCTTTTCCACTATCGCCAGCCCGTGAAGCTTCAATGGCAGCATTTATAGAGAGTATATCTGTTTTTCCTGCAATTTCTGAAATTATTGTTATTTTATCACTTATTTTGGATACTGAATTAATAGTTTCTTGCAAAACGGTGTTGCTATTTTCAGTTTCTTTAGCCGATTTAGCACTTATTTTTCCTGTATATTCGGCCTTTTCCGTATTTGAGCTTATAATAGCAAGCATTTGTTCCATTGACGCAGCTATTTCTTCGGTAGTTGATGATTGCTCGCTGGCTCTTTCCGACAATAATTGAGATGCTGTACTTAGTTCATTACCTGCACTTAAAACCCCATCAGCCGTATCTTTTATAGTTGAAAGTATTTTTTTGAAGTTTTTGTTGATTTCATTTACCGAATTAAATAATTCTCCAATTTCGTCTTCTCTGTATTCCTCTATCTGAAAATTGATTTCGTTATTAGAAATTTTTCTAATTGCACCCACGGCCCTGTCAAGTGGTTTTCTTATATATATATTTGTAAGTACAATAATTAAAATAACAATTAGAATAATTAAAACAATTCCTATTAATAGATTTACAGAAGTTGTTGTTTTTATTGTACTTTTCATATTTGAAATATCGTATTGTATAACGCCTATGGATTCCGCTTTTTTATTAAAACTGTAAATAGGAAAAATGGCATATTTCAATGTGTCTACCGAAAAATAAACTATTTTTGATAATGCTTGGTTTAATTTTTCTTCGGATAAATTGTTTATTTCAAAACCATCGGTTAATTTATTAGCTAAAACAAAATCACCAACTTTAATTAGCTTTGCCCCATTTTTTTCTATGCTTTCCTTAAATTTTGTAGCAACATTAAGTAAATCGGAATGCATGAAAAACGCAAATCTTTCTCTATCAGTCATTTTTGCATTTTTAAGCACTTCGGTTAAAGGGGTAACGGTTTCTACCGATCCTAGATATTTTTTGTTATCATCAAAAATAGGAGCAAGTGCTCTTATTACTAAACCATTTCGACCAACTTCTATGCCGCCCATTGGTTTTTGTGTTTCCGATATTTTTAAAACAGTTTTTCTAAATCCTGATATATCATCTCCTCGCTTTGGCGACCACGAGCGAAAAAATACTTTTGCAGGTGGCAAATGAAAGCTAATATTTGGCTTTTGCTTAGTAAAGTTAGAAATAGCCTTTGTAATTGCAGCTATCTCACTTTCAATTATTTTTGAACTTGTTTGTATATTACCTGTTTGATAATACGTTTTATATGCCTTTTCAACAATTGCCAATTCTGAACAAGTTGCAGAAGTCCACATTGCCTTTCTTTTAACTCTTTTTATTATTGTTTGAATATTATTTACTTCATTACTTATTTTTGCATCAATTTCTTTTTTAGCATAATTTTCAAATATTTTATTATTCAAGATAATAATAGATAGAATAAAAATGGTTGTTGTAATTATTATCGGAATTGAAATTTTTAGACCTAATGTTTTTTTAAATGTTGTCATAATAAATTCTCGCTGATTAATATTGTTATTTGTACTTATGGCTTTTTAGAACTACTAACAAATAAGGCTTGGAGCACTAAAAATAGTAAAGCTGTTGTTTGGAGTTGAATGTTGGCGATTCCTCCTGCATCTGCTCGCTACTACGGCTCACAATGTACAATTTCTATATTTATCTTTATATATGAAAATATGTTTTATAGAACATGTTTCCATATATTGTATATTATCTTTTACGGCTTGTACTAGGCCGAGCTCTTGTCATGTAAGCTAAACTAACATAAATTTTATGTTGCTTTTTCAAAAAGTATAGATTATAAAAAAAGATGTACTCGGAAGACTAGGTATAAGAATTTTTGTGCCTCTTGTTTTAGGCAAATAACTAGGCAAAAAACTACTTGAACGATGATTTAATAAATAATTTGTTTGGTAACTTGCTTGAAAAATATAAAATGATTCTAATAGTATTGTTATATTCTTATGGGGTGAATAAGAAATACCTACAAAAGGTTTTAACTCAGTACTATTAATAGTTTCCGTAATTTCTACAACTGCTTCGTTTGCCCAATTGAATAATTTTTCATCATGCAAACGATTTCTATATCCCACATCGCTACCATACACAAACTTTATATTATCAGTTAAGTTAATATCTTTTTGAATCCCAATTGATAATCCTATATTGTACTTATTCTCAATGTAATTATCTTCACCAAAATAATAATCCTCCGTAAATATAAATTCGTTTACATTATTAATTTCGGTATAATCGTAATAAAAATCGGTGCTTATCCTAAGAGTCATAGATTTAATTTTGTAATAAAATATAAATGATGGAACTGCATTATCGTATTTATCTCCATTAAATAATGATTGTATATTAAATCCTATTGAAGCATTTTTATTCTCCTTTTCACTTTCTTGAGCTATCATATTAGATAAACTTAAAAGACTAATTAATAGCAATACTGTTTTTTTCATTTCTATTGTTTTTTATAATTCCACACTCTACTATAAGGCAATTCATAATCGTAATAAGTACTAATCCACGAAGTATAATTATTATTGTAATAAAACTGAAGGGTCATTTCATTTTCAGTTAAGTTATTAATAATCACACTATTTATTATTTGAAAGGAATCATAATCTTGATGAAAATAGATTTCATTTTTAATGTTGAACAGTAAATACGAATCTATTAATATCCATGTTACATTTCCATTTTTAATAGTTTGGAAACCACTAGATGCTCCACCCATATCTCTGTAATACCAATAAACACTATCAATTTGGAGCTGCTCAAATGGCAAAAAATTTAATGTTGGTGGAAAGTCCGCTAAGGGAAATGAGTCAGGATTATCATATACAGGCTGCCATTTACCCAAAAGCATATTGTATTCATCAGGAGGCTCTTGTTTC
>DAOVUO010000157.1 GCA_030632545.1 Bacteroidales bacterium | reverse complement strand
GATAAACGCCAATATCAAACTTTTTCTGCCACAATTCAATTTGTGCTAAAGTTTGGTTGCTAAACGAAGTACTCATTACAAACGATGGGTGACCTGTAGCACAGCCTAAGTTTACTAATCTACCTTCGGCCAAAAGGATAATTGAATGTCCTTCAGGAAAATAGTACTGGTCAACTTGTGGTTTTACATTTTCTTTGCGAATGCCTTTCCAAGCCTCTAATTCAGCTACTTGTATTTCGTTATCAAAGTGGCCAATATTACAAACTATAGCATGGTCTTTCATTTTCGACATGTGTTCAGCCGTGATTACGTCTTTATTACCAGTTGTAGTAACAAAAAGATCACCTTCGTCAAGTGCGTCTTCTACAGTTTTTACTTCGTAGCCTTCCATCACAGCTTGTAGCGCAGTAATTGGGTCAATTTCGGTAACAATTACTCTTGAGCCAAAAGCTTTAAGAGAAGCGGCTGAGCCTTTACCTACATCACCATATCCACAAACTACAGATACTTTACCAGCAAGCATAATATCAGTAGCACGTTTAATACCATCGGCTAAGGATTCACGAACGCCATATAAGTTATCAAATTTTGATTTTGTAACTGAGTCGTTTACATTAATTGCAGGGAAATATAATTTTCCTTTTTCGTGCATTTGGTATAAACGGTGAACACCAGTAGTTGTCTCTTCCGAAACGCCTTTAATATTCTCAATCATAGCCGTCCATTTGCCTGGAGCTTTACTTAAGCTATTTTTTATAGCTTTGTGTAATTCTCTCTCGTCTTCAGCTTTGTGATTAACATTTATTACGGAAGCATCTTTCTCAGCATCAGCACCTAAATGTATCATCATAGTAGCATCGCCACCATCGTCTACAATAATATCAGGGCCAGAGCCATCAGGAAAAGTTATTGCTTGCTCAGTACACCACCAATATTCTTCTAAACTTTCGCCTTTCCATGCGAAAACAGGAATTCCTGCTTGAGCTATTGCTGCTGCTGCATGGTCTTGAGTTGAGAATATATTACAACTGGCCCAACGTACATCAGCACCTAATTCTACTAATGTTTCAATTAATACTGCGGTTTGGATAGTCATGTGTAAAGAACCTGAAATTTTAGAACCTTTAAGGGGCTTATCTTTTCCAAATTTCTCTCTTAACGACATTAATCCAGGCATTTCCTTTTCTGCCAATTCAAGTTCTTTTCTTCCATAAGCAGCTAAACCTATATCTGCTATTTTATAAGGAAGTTGATTTACTGATAATTCTGCCATCTTATATTTAGTAAGTTATTGATTTTTAATAATTAACACAAAATACACTTGCGTAAAAACAAATCTACACCACCTACGAAAGTATAACGAATATATGGATATAACAAACTGTGTTATATAACCTTGTTTTTTTTTATAATATCAATGTCTAATTATTACTCGACAAGACACTGACAAACAGTAGGTTGGCGCGCAACATAAATAGTATGCATGTTAATATTAATGTAAACGATTTCAAAATGCAAAAAGACTATAAATCTTATACTTAAAATTTATATTTTTGCAGCCACACACAAAATAACTAATTGAATTACAAGAATGGAAAACTTAATCTATTATGTACTAGGTAGCGGAATTTTCGGAATTCTGTTTATGGTATGGAGATCACAATGGATGCAAAAGCAAGAAGTGGGAAACGAAAAGCTTGCATCTATTAGCAAAAATATTGCCGATGGAGCAATGGCATTTTTGAAAGCAGAGTATAAAATACTCGGAATTTTTGTTTTGGCAGTGGCAATTTTGCTATTTGCTAAAGGACAAGTTGAGGATAGCTCAAATGGTTATGTAGCCTTATCTTTTGTTATGGGTGCATTACTGTCTGGTTTAGCTGGATTTATTGGAATGAATATAGCTACAAAAGCGAATGTTCGTACAACTACTGCTGCTCAAACTTCATTAAATAAAGCATTAGAAGTTGCTTTTAACGGTGGTTCTGTAATGGGAATTGGTGTTGTAACTCTAGGTGTTTTAGGTTTAGGGTCATTATTTTTAATCTACGACCAATGGCTTGGTGTTGATTGGACTTTAATGACAATTCTTAATGTAATTTCTGGTTTTTCATTAGGTGCATCATCTATTGCATTATTTGCACGTGTTGGTGGTGGTATTTATACCAAAGCTGCCGATGTTGGTGCCGATTTAGTTGGTAAAGTTGAAGCTGGTATTCCGGAAGACCATCCGCTTAATCCTGCTACTATTGCCGATAATGTTGGTGATAATGTTGGTGATGTTGCTGGTATGGGTGCCGATTTATTTGAATCGTTTGTAGGTTCGATTGTTGCCACAATGGTATTGGGTGCTTCGTTTATTGCAGCAGATGCTATTCAGCTTAAATTTACATTGGGACCAGTTATGCTTCCATTAGCTTTAGCTGCAGCAGGTATTATTGCTTCAATAATAGGAACTTTCTTTGTAAAGGTTAAAGAAGGTGGAAATCCTCAAACAGCTCTTAATATGGGCGAATTTGCTTCTGCTGGTATAATGTTAGTTGCTTCTTATTTTATTATTAATTGGTTATTACCCAAAGAATGGGTTGTTACTTCATTAGATGGTACTAGCGAATTGGTTTATTCATCAATAGGTGTTTTTTGGGCAACTATTATTGGTTTGGTTGCTGGATTAATAGTTGGTAAAGTTACTGAGTATTATACGGCTAAAGATAAACCTCCTGTTACTAATATTGTAATGCAGTCAAAAACAGGTGCTGCTACAAACATTATTGCTGGTTTAGGTGTTGGTATGATTTCTACAGCTATTCCACTTTTAGTTATTGCTAGTGGTATTGTTGGAGCATATTATTTTTCAGGATTATATGGTATTGCAATTGCTGCTGTTGGTATGCTTGCAAACACTGGTATTCAATTAGCCGTAGATGCTTATGGCCCAATAGCTGATAATGCTGGTGGTATTGCCGAAATGGCTGAACTTCCTGCCGAAGTAAGAAAACGTACAGATAGTTTAGATGCTGTAGGAAATACTACTGCCGCTGTTGGTAAAGGTTTTGCCATTGCTTCTGCAGCACTTACTGCATTAGCTTTGTTTACAGCTTTTAAACAACAAGCAAATATTACAAGTATAGATATTTCTGAACCATTAATTATAGCTGGATTATTTGTAGGAGCAATGCTTCCATTTTTATTCTCAGCACTTTCAATGGCTGCTGTGGGTAGAGCTGCAAATGCCATGATTATTGAAGTACGTCGTCAGTTTACAGAGATTCCAGCCTTAAAAGCTGCATTAGAAATAATGCGTAAGTATGATTCTGATTTAACAAATGCTACACCTGAAGACCGTGCAATAGTTGATGCTGCCGAAGGTAAAGGTGAGTACGAAAAATGTGTTGAAATATCTACTAATTCTTCATTAAAAGAAATGGTAGCTCCAGGCTTATTAGCTCTACTTATTCCTGCATTAACAGGTTATATTGCAGGACCCGAGGTGCTAGGTGGATTATTAGCTGGTGTAACTGTATCAGGTGTTGTTTTAGCAATATTTATGTCGAATGCTGGTGGTGCATGGGATAATGCTAAAAAAATGGTTGAAGATGGTGTGATGATTGACGGTGAAATGCACGGAAAAGGTTCCGAAGTGCATAAAGCATCTGTTGTTGGTGATACCGTAGGAGACCCATTTAAAGATACATCTGGTCCTTCGCTTAATATATTATTAAAATTAATGTCGGTTGTAGCATTAGTAATTGCCCCTGGTATTGCTTTAGAAATGAATACTCCTGCTGAGGCTAATCTAAATACAGCTACGGCTATTGAAGTAGTTGTAGGACAAGAAAAAGCTGAAACTACTGAAGAAGCAACAACAAATACAATTGTAAGCGAAAAGCAAAGTACAAACGAAGCTGAAACAACTGCTGAGGAAAATACTTTAAACTCAGAAGAAAATAGTGAGCAAGAACTAAATGAATAGTTGAACAATAATATACGCCAAAATATTTTCTTTGGCAAAATCTGAATAGAAGCACTTACTTTAGGGTAAGTGCTTCTATTATTATAAACGCTTCCATGTTCTTTGGAACGATGGAAGGTTTTTGTTTGAACGCTTCCATGTAGTATTAACAATGGAAGGTTTTACCTCATTAAGGCATTCCATTTTGCAGTTAAGAAAGCTTTCGAATTATTTCACTAACTTTACCCGCAACAAAATAAGCATTATGAAATTGTTATGGAATATAACACAGCTAGTTCGTTGTTTAAAATAGCAGCTTATCACGTGTATTTAGCGTTAACAATTAAACATTAATAAATAACAATTATTAAGCATGAGATTAGAGGATATAAAAGAAAAGGCTATTGATTTTTATGATTATGATATAAATCAGCAGGAAGATATTTTGGACGAGATATTTAAAATTGCTAGTACTGGTAATAAGCAAGAATTTATTGATGATGCACGAAAACTTTTCCCTCAGTTTGAGATGTCGGGTATAGGTGTAATATACGAGGCTCTCACAAAAGACCCTAAAGCGTGGGGCAGTTTTTTTGTTGGGGAGTTTAAACGTGCATTTAAAGATGCAGAGGGAACGCATTATCCATTTGATACATTAACTGTGTTAGATGAAATTGGAATGATGCCAAGAGTAAATTATGAGTTCGCCCATGATATTATAAAATTGCTTGCTCAATATATTAATCATCACGAGTTTGTGTTTCAACATCGTGCTATTATTTTACTTGGAGATTGGTTAGGTAATGGAAATGCAAATAAGCATTTAGCATTGTTACAAACACTTGAAAATTGCAGCGTAAATAATTCAAATTGGAAAATTAGGTATGTATGTTATACTACTTTATGGGAAAACAATAAACATTCGGATAGAGTTAAATTAAGTTTTATGGATAGAATAAGATCTAAATTTCAAGATCCATATTCAATATAGGCATTTTATCCACAAAATTTATATAAATGAAAGTATCACGACGAAGTTTTATAGTAAAGTCATTGGTTGCGGCCATAGGCTCATTTGCAGTTTCTGGCAGATTGAATGCGAAAGAAAATATTAGAACTACAAAACAACGCCTGAGAAATAAGCCGCTTGTACTATCTACATGGAGTCATGGTATTGAAGCCAATAAGCCTGCGTGGGATGTTCTAAAAGCAAATGGTAAAGCAGTGGATGCTGTTGAAAAAGGTGTAATGCAAACCGAAGCCGATCCTGAAAACACAAGTGTTGGACTTGGCGGTTTTCCTGATAGAGATGGTAATGTTACTCTTGATGCTTGTATTATGGACGAAACAGGTAATGCTGGTTCGATTTCCTTTTTGCAAAATATTGTGCATCCTATTGCTGTTGCACGTTTGGTAATGGACAAAACTCCTCATGTAATGCTTTCGGGTAAAGGCGCATTTCAATTTGCTATTGAAAGTGGGTTTGAAAAAACTGACTTGCTAACCGATAAAGCAAAACAAGCTTGGGAAAAATGGAGGCTTAAGGCGAATTATAAGCCAGTAATTAATATCGAAAACCACGACACTATAGGAATGTTGGCCTTAGATGCTAATGGCGATTTGTCGGGAGCGTGTACAACGAGTGGTGTGGCTTTTAAAATGCACGGAAGAGTTGGGGATTCTCCTATTATTGGCGCAGGAATGTTTGTGGATAATGAAGTGGGAGGAGCAGTGGCAACTGGTATGGGTGAGTTGGTGCTAAAAACCCTTGGTAGTTTTTTAATCGTGGAATTTATGCGAAATGGGATGAGTCCGCAAGAGGCTTGCGAAAAGGCCATTGATAGAATAAAGCAAAAGCTGCCCGATTATGAGAAATTTCAAATTGGCTATTTGGCACTCAACAAACAAGGCGAAACTGGTGCATATAGTATTCATAAAGGCTTTAACTATGCACAATACGATAAAAAGGGTAATAATTTAATTGATGCTGAATATTTACTAAAATAGAAAAGCCAATATCTGTAAAATGCTAAATAGACAAATCTTATATCCTTTATTGATTCTGATAGTGGGAGTTGCAGCTATAAGTATTCATTATACTTATAGCAATAGGATAATTCCGACTACTGCACTGGAGCTTAATACTGTAAGATTAAGGACATTAATTGAGCGAAAAGTTACAGGAATAGATACGGCATCTAAACGAATACTGCTAATTGGCGATTCGCAAGCCTATTTTTTAATGAAAGGTTTAAAGACATATTCGCACACTAATAAACATCAGCTTAAAACAATATCGTGGGTAAGTGCTACAATAGAGCAATTTGCACGTGTAGATACTTTAACTTGGTATTTGAATAATTATAAGCCCGATTTTGTAATTATGGTGCTAGGAACAAATCAGCTTCCTATAAAAAGTACCGATAGTGTATTACAAGCAATAAAGCTAATTGATGCCAGACTAGAAAACTACAACTCTGTTTGGGTAGG
>DAOVUO010000330.1 GCA_030632545.1 Bacteroidales bacterium | reverse complement strand
TAAATACATACTAATATTTAGTTCCCTAACTATGGTTATGCTCACTTCGTGTGAGGATTTTTTGGATTTGCAACCACTTGATAGGGAGGTAAGTTCTAACTTTTATCAAACAGAAGAGCAAGCTATGCAGGCTTTGGTTGCTATTTATGACGTGTTTACTTATCAATCAGACCCAGGTGCAGGTTGGGCGCCTTTCCTTACTGTTGCTGATATGTTATCAGACGATGCTTACGCTGGTGGTGGGGATGCAAACGATGGACTTGAAGAGAATCAACTGAGTACACATAATATTCCTACTACAAATCCAATGGCACATTCTATTTGGAAGAAAAACTATATTGGAATATACCGTGCGAATTTATTTTTAGAGGTCATAGGTGATATTGATGCCACAGATGAATTCAAATCAAGAACAATTGCTGAGGCTAAATTTTTAAGAGCGTATTTTTATTTTGAGCAAGTTCGTTTCTTTGAAAACATTCCACTTTTAACATTTACTATTGCAGGTCCATCTGAATATAAGCAAGAACAAAGTACACCACAAGAAGTGTATAATCAAATTGCTCTTGATTTAGAAGATGCTATTAGCGATTTACCAGAAACAGTAGCTAGTGGTGAAGCTGGCCGAATTACAACTTGGGCAGCGCAGGCATTACTTGCCAGAGTGTATTTGTTTTACAATGGCGTGTATAATGCCGAACTACAAGCAGGAACTAAAGAAGTAAATAAGACTGTTGTTTTGGGTTATTTAGATAATTTGATTGCAGTTAGTGGACATGATTTATTTGTAAATTACGAGGACAACTTTAAAATAGTTGGTGAGTTTGGAGTTGAATCTATACTTGAAGTATCTTATGGCGACACACCGCCTTGGTGGGATTGGGGATATGTACGAGGTGGCCTAGGTAATCTGGCTGCTCAAATGCAAGGCCCTAGAGTTACAGGCTCTACTAATTGGGATAGAGGTTGGAGTTTTGCTACAGTAAATCAAAAATTAGTTGATGATATGGCTGGTGATCCTAGATTAGCAAATACCGTTTTATTGGAATCTGAATTGGACGGCGATATGGCTGAAGGATATCAGCACACAGGTTATTTTTCGAAAAAATATAGTTCTGATGCAGAACATTGGAGTACTGGTGGTCAGTTTGAGTTAAACCGAACTTGTAATTATCGTGTAATACGATTTTCGGATGTATTATTGATGGCTGCTGAATTAGGTAGTGCTAATGCTCAGCAATATCTCGACCGTGTTCGTACTCGTGTTGGATTACCAAGTGTTCCTGCTACTATTGAAAATGTTTTAATAGAAAGAAGATTAGAGTTATCGCTTGAAGGAATACGTTATTTTGATTTGCTTCGTCAAGGGCTTAGCGTTGCAGGCCAAGAATTAACTCATTCTTTGTATGGGCCTAATTATAAAGGTGATGCACAGTTGTTTGAGGTGACTTTTAATCCAAGCACAAAAGGCTTTTTGCCTATTCCTCAAACAGAAATTGATCTTTCTGCTGGAGCATTTAATCAAAATGTTGGCTATTAATTGATGATTTCTTTTTATACCATGAGCTTATGTCTATAAGCTCATGGATATTCTTCTAGCTCTAAAAAACAAATATCAAATGAAAAATAACGCTTATATAGTTTTAACTGCTTTAACTGTTGCTTTAGGTGGTTTTCTGATGGGTTTTGATGCTTCGGTAATATCTGGAGTAGTAAAATTTATTGAAATAGAATTTAGCTTAACAAAGCTTGAACTAGGATGGTCGGTTAGTTCATTAACGCTTACAGCAACGCTGGCTATGCTTATTGCTGGGCCTCTTAGCGATAGATTAGGTCGTCGACAAGTTTTAAAATATGCAGCAGTGTTGTATGCTATTTCAGCTATTGCTTCAGCATTTGCACCTTCATTTATTGTTCTGGTTATCGCTCGAATGATTGGTGGTTTAGGTGTGGGCGCATCTTTAATTATTGCTCCAATGTATATCGCAGAAATTGCACCGCCTGCAATTCGTGGTCGATTGGTCTCGTTTAATCAGTTGAACATAGTGCTAGGTATATCGGTCGCATTTTTTACTAATTACATGATTTTGCAGTTAGGAAAATCTGATTCAGATTGGGCTTTATCAATGATGTTTAGTCAATGGAGTTGGCGCTGGATGTTAGGTCTGGAACTTTTGCCTGCTATATTGTATTTCATCGGATTGTTTTTTGTTCCTCGTAGCCCTCGTTGGTTATTAATGAAAGGAAAAATAGAAGAAGCGAAAACTGTTATGCAGCGTGCTATTGGTAAGGATAATGCTGATAAAGAATTAGAGAATATCAATGCAGCAATCAATCAAGATTCTAAAAAGGAAAAAGCTGCGTTTAAAGAGCTGTTTGCAAAATCAATGAAATTTGTATTACTTATTGGTATTGTAATTAGTGTTTTACAGCAAATTACAGGTATTAATTCTGTTTTTTTCTATGCTCCAATGATTTTTGAGCAATCAGGAATTGGAACTGATGCTTCTTTTGTTCAAGCAATTTTAGTTGGACTTACGAATTTAATTTTCACAGTTATAGCAATTATGCTAATTGATAAATTGGGGCGTAAACCATTATTAATTATTGGTACTGCTGGTATTACTATTTCAATGATGCTGCTCGCATATAGTTTTGACGCTGCTACTTATACACTTACAACGGAGTCAATTAGCAATTTGCCTGTTGAAATTAATCATGAAGCTTTAATGCCGCTCGCTAATCAAACTTTTGATGGCGATATTGCTTTCAAACAAGCAATTGCCGAAGCTCTAGGAAGTTCAGTAACTGCTTATGAGTCGCAATTACTGACAGCTTCGATAAATATTAATTCACTACTCGTATTATTTGGAATTATTGCATTTGTAGCCTCTTTTGCTATTTCATTAGGGCCTGTTATGTGGGTGTTATTCTCTGAGTTATTTCCTAATCGTATTCGTGGCCTTGCAATTTCATTCGTTGGCTTAATCAATTCAGGAATTAGCTTTATTGTTCAATTTGTTTTCCCTTGGGAGTTAGATAACTTCGGTAGTTCGTTCACATTTATGCTTTATGGAATATTTGCTGGACTAGGCTTGCTGTTTGTTTTATTTAAAGTGCCTGAAACTAAAGGAAAATCACTAGAGCAGATTGAAAAAGAATTTGTACGATGATTTTTTAATTGATGAAACATTTATGTTTGAAAATTTATAATGTAATGATATAAAGCATTAGCATGAATGTTTCATCTTCTATATTTTATTTATAGTTATTCAGAGCAATAGTTTAAGAATACTTATCTGAATACCTAATACTTGATGGTTTTAGATGTTTTTTTAAAGCCATTCTAAATGTGATTTTGTATTACAAGAAATGATTTTAAATAGTTGATTATGTATAAAATAATAATTGGAACTATAATAGCCTTCAGTATTTTATTGGCATCCTGTCAAAATAAGCAAGAAGAGCAAGCTTCTTTAGCTTCTAAAGTAGAACTTAGAAATATAAATGATACTTATAGATTGTATGTAAACGATACGGTTTTTTATGTGAATGGTGCAGGGCTTGAATTTGGTGATGTTCCAAATTTAGCTTCTCATGGTGCAAACTCTTTTAGGACATGGCGTACTGAAAATGGTGAAAAAACTGGAAAAGAAGTCCTTGATGAAGCATTAGAAAATAACTTAATGGTATTGATGGGAATTGATATCTTAAGAGAGCGTCATGGATTTGATTATGATAATACGGCTGAAGTTCAGAAACAATTTGAAGCTGTAAAAAAGCAAATTTTAGAACATAAAGACCATCCAGCATTGCTTGGTTGGGCAATTGGTAACGAACTTAATTTGGGTACTAAGAATAAAAAGGTTTGGCAAGCTGTAAATGATATTTCAATAATGATTCATGAAATTGACGGGAATCATCCTACCACTACACCTTTTGCAGGATTCTCAAAAGAAAATGCAGCCGATTATATAAAGTATTGTACCGATTTAGATTTTGTTTCGATACAAATGTATGGCGATATTATCAATTTACAGAAATATCTAAAGGAAATTGAATACGATGCACCTTATATGGTTACAGAATGGGGTGCAACTGG
>DAOVUO010000467.1 GCA_030632545.1 Bacteroidales bacterium | reverse complement strand
TTTCAGACTGTCCTTTTCAAGGATTGCATCATCAATTGTTAAATCCGAACTGTCCAGTATTCCATCTTTTCGGAAAAGTCCGCCGTTGTATGCAGGAATTTTGCCCCACGTTTTGTAAGTGTGTCCTTTGTCAAGATGCAAAAATAGTTTTTGAAAACGGCTGTAAAGTGTAAAATATTCGTCCTCTTCGATAAATCCTTTCCATTGCTCAACAATCTTACTTACTGCATTTGGCGGAATTAATCCGCTGTCTTCGGCAAAAAACACAAATAAAAATCTATCGAGAAGTTTCTGTGATTTTTTGAAAAGCGTTAATTTATCGTATTCGGGATTATTTATTACAAGATTTTCAAATATTTTGTCTTTAAAATGCTTGTAATCTGCGTAAAGTTGAGTAGAAATTTCATTTTCGTGAAACTTTGTTTCTTTTTTTAGTTTTTCGGGTAAATCACTAAAAATACTTTCTTTACTTAATAAAAGGTATAAGAGCCTAAATTGGTTCTTTGAGAGATTGAATAAGTCAAATGGTTCAAATTCAGTAATATTATCTATATAAAATCGCAGGTATTGAAAATTAGAAGTTATTACATATTTACAAGCTGGCTGGTTGTTTTTGTAGCCAAAAGCTTGTTTCTCTATGCTTTCAAGATTTTTTGTTTTTGTTGATTTTAGCTCAATTACAGCAATTGCCTTCCCGTCTTTCAGAATTGCACCATCTGCTTTGCCTGCATCATTCAGGTTTTTAAATTCCGTTGTCAGATTGTATTTTTCGTCTGGATTTATGATGTATCCCAAAGTTTCCACAAAAATTTCACGCAAAAATCCTTCTTGGTAATTTTCTTCTTTGAGTTGCATTATATTAGCCAATCTCAATTTATTACCGTAGAATTTTTGAAAATCCTCAAAAGCCTTATCTACTTTTTTGGTGTCAAGGTTTTTGAGGTATTTATTTGTTACTGATTTTTGGAATAATGGCATATTTTTTTGATTAAAATACAAAGATAAAAAAACGAAGTTTTTTATCCTTCTTTTTTTCCGTTTTTTATTTCTCTCATTTTCTGTTTAGCTATTATTGCAGTTACGCATATCATGTAAACGAAAGTAAATTTTCGTAATATGTTAACGGTTCGGCATTGTTTACTCCTTAATAAAACGGAAATGCAATGAGAATTTTTAATATATTTGTTAGCGGTTAGAGTATTAAGAAGTTAATAACTTATAATCAAACAAAATAAAACTAAAATCATTTTATTTATACATGGGATATTGATTATATTAGTGAAAATTTAGAACTATGGAACAAGAATCATTTGTACAGAGAACAAGTAATCGTTTACGAAATTCAATTTCAATGCGATTAGTAGTTATTGGATTTCTCATTTTACTTTTTTTGATTCCTATTGCTATGATTGACGATTTGGTGTACGAACGTCAGGAAAGAAAGTATGATGCAATAGATGAAATAAGTAGTACTTGGGGACTTCCACAAACTATTGCTGCGCCATTTTTAAGTGTACCTTATTGGGATTATACTAAAACAACCGATGAGGATGGAGAGCCTAGGATTATAAAAACAAAACAAAAAGCTCATTTTTTGCCTCTGGATTTAAATATTGAGGGTGAAATTAATCCTGAAATCCGTTACAGAGGAATTTATGATGTTGTAGTTTATAATTGTAGTTTATCCATAAAGGGGAAATTTGATATTGTAGATTTTGCTCAGTGGAAAATTGATGAGCAAAACATTATTTGGGATGAGGCTAAAATAAACATTGGAATCACCGATTTGCGCAGTATTAAAGAGGCTGTTCAAATTGAAATATTAGATAGTGTTTTTACATTTAATCCAGGTTTGGGTTCTAGGGAGTTTGTTTCAAGTGGAATATCAGCACCAATAGATTGGAGTAATGAGAAGAATTTGGAATTTAAGGTTAATTTAGATATTAACGGTAGCTCAGAACTTAAATTTATACCTTTAGGAAAAACAACAAAAGTGAATATTATATCAGATTGGGCAAACCCTAAATTTATGGGAGCTTTTTTACCTGCGGATAGACTAGTAGAGGATTCTGGATTTGTTGCAAATTGGAAAGTTTTACACTTAAATAGAGATTATCCACAAAGTTTTATCGGTGGTGTTGGTAGGGTAAACGACTCAGCATTTGGTGTAAGTCTTTTAATGCCAGTTGATGAATATCAGAAAAATATGCGTGCAGGTAAATATGCAGTGCTTATAATCTCGCTTACATTTGTTATTTTCTTTTTTATGCAAGTGCTTAATAGAGTGATGATTCATCCTATTCAATATATTATTGTTGGTTTGGCCTTAATGGTGTTTTATAGTTTATTAATTGCTATTTCTGAGCAGTTGAGTTTTAATTCGGCATATTTAATATCTAGCGTCGCTATTATAGGTATGATTGGTTTGTACGTTAAAGCTATCCTTAAAAGCAATAAGTTAGCTATTTTACTAACGTCTATGCTTATTCTCCTTTATCTGTTTATTTTTACAATTATTCAATTACAAGACTTGTCGCTGTTGATTGGAAGTATTGGTTTATTTGCAGTATTAGGAGTAATAATGTATTTATCACGAAATATAGACTGGTATAATATTGATTTTGAAACAAAAGAATAGAAATATAATAGTTCGTAAATTAAGTTTGGTCGGAATTTTAAATTTTGACCAAACTTAATTTGTGAGTTTAACCAGCTATTAATCCTTGTAAACCCATTTTAATAAGTATATACGTTGTATATTTCCCCGATTTTCGGGACAGGCTGTTAAGTTTTATGTTGTGAATGCCTATATCGGACAAGGCGATAAATATTTTAAAACTTTAGCGATGTGAAGGCTCTGATGGGTACGGAATTCATTTTCGTAATGCGCTAATTGACT
>DAOVUO010000524.1 GCA_030632545.1 Bacteroidales bacterium | reverse complement strand
CATCCAAGGCATTTGATTTATTATTTACTAATTATTATTTTGCTGTCGCAAGTGGGACTAATTATTAATTACTAATTATTATTTGGCTGGCGCAAGAGTAGCAAGTGACTACGTATTAACGAGGCAAAGCCTAAAATAATAATCAGACGGCGGTTGTAGCCATCCGCATAATACACTTGTGATTTTTTTGTACAGCCTTGGCTGAACGAGGGGATAGCCCATTTTGAGAGTGAAATAGCATAGTTTCCAGCTAAGGATAGTGCTATTTCAGTTTCAAATAGCATACAAATTGGCTAAGGATAGTGCTATTTTAGTTTCAAATAGCTTACAAATTGGCTAAGGATAGCCCATTTTCAAAGTGAAATAGCATAGTTTCCATGTCTAGTTTTGCTAAAGTTAATTCATTTGTTTGTTTTATTACCGTAGCATGAATGCTGCGGCTAATTATAAAGAGCATTATGCATGAAATGTAATAACTATGGTTAATTATGCAGAATATAACGCAATATTCGTTTTAAATTTTTGAATATGAATCTTGAATATCACGCTTTTTTATAATCATGCAATTCTTACATCATTAGGCACGGCATTCATGCCGTGCAAACAAATGCGACAAATGAATTGGCTTTAGCCAAAACTATTATATGTTTTTGCTAAAGCCAATTCATTTGTTTGTTTTATTACCGTAGCATGAATGCTACGGCTATTAGTCTAAAAGTAGAAACTCTGCGAGCTCCATTAATCCACTTTGTATTATAAAATTTAATATTTTACTTCTATTACTTCTACAACTTCGGGAACATAACGCTTAACAATCTGCTCTACCCCTAATTTAAGTGTTTGTATACTCATAGGGCAATTATAACAAGCACCTACAAGTTTTACTTTTACTACTTTATCATCATCAACATCAACAAGTTCAACATCGCCACCATCCTCATTTAAATAAGGGCGGATAACAGTTAATGCGTTTTCAACTTGTTTCTTTAAATCCTCACGTTCTTGGTCAGTCATAGTAAAAGTAATTTAATTTGTAGAACAACCTTCGTTAGTAACGTTTACTACTTTGGTTGGATCGATATTCGCATTGCGCTCATCTACAGCTTTAATAAAACTATTGGCTAAATTCATAAATGATTTTCCAATAATACTCTCTTGATCAATTACAGATGGACGACCATTATCACCATCCTCACGTACAGTTTGGACTAATGGAATTTGACCCAATAAATTTATATTTAATTTTTCGGCAAACTTTTTACCACCATCTTTACCGAAAATATAATACTTATTATCAGGCAATTCGGCAGGAGTAAACCATGCCATGTTCTCTACAATACCCAATACAGGAACATTAATTTTTTCGTTACCAAACATACTTACGGCTTTTACCACATCAGCTAAAGCCACTTTTTGTGGAGTAGTAACAACCACTGCGCCAGTAATTGGAATACTTTGTACTAAAGTTAAATGAATATCGCCCGTTCCTGGAGGTAAATCAAGCAACAAATAATCTAATTCGCCCCATTGACTATCATTTAACAATTGCTTTAATGCGCTATTAGCAATAGAACCTCGCCACAGCAAGGCATCATCGGCTTTAACAAAAAATCCTATAGAAAGTAATTTCACACCATAACTTTCAATAGGGATAATCAAATCCTTATTATCTACTTTCTTTACAAATGGTCGTTCACCTTCTACATCAAACATTGTAGGAATTGATGGCCCGTAAACATCGGCATCTAACAAGCCAACTTTAGCACCAGTTTGTGCCAATGCAACAGCAAGATTTGTGGCTATAGTAGATTTACCAACACCACCTTTACCAGAGGCTATGGCAATTATATTCTTTATTCCAGGTAATATTTTTTCTGGTTGTGTTTCCACTTTTCCAACCGATACTTTGGCTGTCATTAAAATACTAACTTCTACATCGGTGCCATATTTAACAACAATAGCTTCTTTGGCAGCTCTCTCAAGCGATTTTTTAAATGGGCTGTTTACTTGGGGTAAAATAATAGAAAAACTAATACGGTCTCCTTCAATTTTCACACTTTCAACCATGTTTAGACTTACCACGTCCTGATTTTTTTCAGGAAATATGACCTTACTAAGTGCCTCTAAAACCCCGTCAATTGTATACTTCATATATTTTTAAGTTTAACAAACCTTATTTTTAATTGATTTAAATAAAGATATGCAAATATAGAACAATTTTACAATTTAGAAAGATGTTTTATATTATTTGATAGGGCAATTGCTCTTAGAAATATATTTTAACGCAAGCACAATTAAAGTTTAACAGTCTGGTTTAAAATACAAAATTTGACGAAATTATCAATT